>NZ_MJXM01000026.1:0-88919 GCF_001762775.1 Campylobacter sp. BCW_6464
TCTTATAAAAGATCATACTTAGTTTAATTAGTTTACTCTCCTACTTGTTAAAAATTTCATCCTAATAATTTTAAAATTATTAGGATGGATGTTTTTATTGTATTTATTTTTGTTTTATTATTTAATTTTATAAAAATATAATTATCTTTTTATGCAACTTATAAGATAATATTAGATTTTAATGTAACTATCAAGGAAAAATATGTTTGATAAAATTCATTATTATTATTTTAATGCTAATTATGAAAAATGTTTAAACTTGAGTGAGCAATTTTTAAAAGAAAGTCCAAAATTTGCTTTAGAATTTGCTATGCTTTCTTCTTATAAACTTTCTCTTTTTCAAAAAGCTTTATATTATGCTCAAGAGCTTTTTTCTTTAAATCCTACAAGTTTTAATGGTCTTATGCTTGCTAAAAGCTATATTGAAAATTTAAGACTTGATGAAGCCTTGAATTTATTACAAACACTTTTAACTCGCAAAGATGATTTAGAAGATGAACTTAAGTTAGAATTGGCTTTTATTTATAAACTGAGTAATAAACTAGAAGAATCTGAACAAATTTTCAAAGAATTACTTTCTAAAGATATGTATAATCTTAATCTATGGAAAAATTATGCAGAAATTTATTTTAAACATGATTTTACGAAGGCATTAAATGCACATGAGCACTTGTGTCATTTTATGCAAGATTTGATTGATAAACTACAAAAAGGAATCATTGCTGAACAAACCAATCTTAATTTAGTCAAACTCGAAGATAGGCTTCACAGTAAAACCAAAGAAAATCTTACCATTTCTAAAATAGAAGATTTTTTAACTCATCAAATTTTACCCCAAAAAGCATACTTGCTTTTTAAGCTTTTTAGAATATCTGATTCTTTAGAACTTTTTCAATCACTACAAGAAGCCAATCAACACCATGCACAGTTTTGGCAAAACTATGCTAAGGTATTAGAATTTAACTCAAACTATCAAGAAGCTTATCATGCTTATAAAAAATGTCTTAGCTTGGATTCTCATGCAACCTATCAATTTGATTTGGCTTATCTTTTGATGCGTATGGGAGTGGATGATAATTTTGAAGAGGGCAAGAAGTATTATGAAAGCAGATTATTTTATGCTCATAATGAAACTTTTTCTACTTATCATTATAATGAAAGCTTAAAAGCTTTTAATAAATTTGGCGTTGATGCTTTTAAAAATAAAGAAGTTTTAGTATTTTGCGAGCAAGGCTTTGGCGATACTATAATGTATGCAAGATGCTTAGAAAAACTTTGCAAAATCGCTTCAAAGGTTTTATTTGCTCCTCAAAGTGCCATGTATGAAATGTTTAAAAATCAAATCAAATTTTTAAATCAAAATGATGATATTTTTAAAAATGTAAAGGTTTTAAAAAATCTACCTACAAATTTTGATTATGCTATTCCTATTTGTTCTTTGCCTTTTTTTATTGATATTAAGCTTGATGAGATTTCACGATTAAAAACACCTATATTGCCGCAGAAAAAACCGCATAATAAAAGAAAAAAACTTGGTATTTTTTATGCTACTCCTAATGCTGAAAATTCTGATTTATTAAGAAATGTAAAATTTGAATTTTTATTTGATATATTAAAAGACTTAGATTATGAAATCATTTCTTTTCAAATGCAATTAAAAGAAGAATTACCTAAGGTAATAGAAGATAGAAGTAAGCTTATAAAAAATTGGAATGATACTCTAAATTATTTATATGATATTGACTGTATGCTTAGTATTGATAGTGCTATAGCGCATTTAAGTTTAGCTATGGATATTCCTACTATAGTTCTTTTACATCCTAGATTTGATTGGCGTTGGGGAAAATTTGAAAATCCTAAAAGTTATTTTTGGCCAAAAGCAAAATGTTTTATCATAAAAGAACGAGAAGAAACAAAAAGAAATTTGCAAAAACTGATTAAAGATATTTTAAACTAAAGCTTAGTTTAAGAGCTTTAGGTGGAAAATTTGGTTTTTGATAACATCAGCTAGCATTTTTGGCATTTGGTTTATAATATCTTGATAATTTTGCTTTGCATCTTGATCTTTTAATGTCAAATTTAATTTTGCATTTTTAGCTGAAAGAATTTTTCCATTGCTTGTAGAAATGATTTTAAAATTAATACTAGCCACACCTTCCTTGCTTGTTGTGATAAAATAATTTGTAATATTTACATAAAAATCTTGCAAATTTACCACCACAACATAATCTGTAAATTTAGCATACATTTTAGCCTTATCTTTTTCTTGTGTTAAAAAAGGACTTACATTTATAAGTTTTGCATCCTTAGGACTAAAATGTGACAAAGTTTTAGGACTTTGATAAATACCATTTGCAGCAGAATTAACCCAATTAAGCTTTAAACTTTGAATCAAATTTTTAGCAAATAATGTAGAAAACTCCTTATCACTCACCCTAAAACCATCTAAAAAATAACCGAAATTTTTCCTAAAAGTTAATACAATAGCAAAATCAATATCTTTATCTTTGCTGATTTGTGATTTTTTTTCAATTAAGGTAGAACTATCAAACAATGCTTTTTGTTGATTTAGATTTGGATTTGCAACATTTTGATTTAGATCTATTAGCTCAAAACTATCTGTGCTTTTTTCAATTTTAATAACTTTTTTCTGAGAAAAATTATTTGCCAAAAGATTAGAGCTTAAAACTAAACTTAAAAACAAAATGAAACAATACCTCATCTTCATCCCTATAAATTATTTAAATATAAAATTATACTCTTTATTTTATAAAAAATCTTGTAAAAAATTCTTAGATGAAACACAAATAAAAGGACTGGACTTATAATTTAAAGGGTTATATAAAATGTATTTTTTAAAAAAATCTCCCATAAATCCTCCATTTTGATTAATTAAAAAATCTCCTGCTACAATATCCCAAATATTAAGCTTTTCAAATCTTTTATAAACTCCTGCTTTAGCCTCTAAAATAGCACAAAATTTCAATCCAGAGCCTATATTAATAGCTTCTAATTGATGCTCTTTTGCAAAGTCCTCATCTTCTTTGCTAAGATGATTAACACTCAATAAGGCTTTATATTTATTTTTCTCGTATTCTTGCTGGTCAATTTGCAAAGGTTTATCATTTTTATAAACCTTAGTTTTTGCATGAGCATAGAACATATCACCTTTTGATGGATTTTGTATAAGCGATAAAACAGGGCGATTGTCATGAACTAAACTTATCATAACACAAAATTCATCACTGCCTTTTAAAAAACCACTTGTTCCATCAAGAGGATCAATAAGCCAAAAAGTTTTTAATTCTTCACATTCTTCTTTGCTGAGTAATTTTTCTTCTGATAAAATTTTAATATCCGTAGAACCTAAAATATCATTTAAAATTTTATTAGAAGCAAGATCTGCTGATGTAAGCGGGCTTTTATCTTCTTTTTCCCAAGTTTTGAAATTTTTTCTCTCTTCTAAAATAGCCTTAGAAGCTTGATTGCTAGCATTTATAGCAATTTCTAAAAATTTATCAAGATTAAGCATGATTATAAACTTTCTATAAGATTTTTAAAATTATACAAGAAGATTTTGTGGAATTTTTAATTTCCACAAAAATTTTAATTAAATTTTACTAGTTTCACCCAAATAAAGTTGTCTTGGACGGACTATTTTAAGACTTTCTTGCTCTTTTTGTTCTATCCACTGAGCTATCCATCCTGGGGTGCGTCCTATAACAAATAAAGTAGCAAACATTTCATTTGGAATACCTAAGGCTTTTAAAATAAGTCCGCTATGAAAATCAACATTCGGATATAGCCCTCTTTGAACAAAATAATCATCGCTTAAAGCAATCTCTTCTATACGCGTTGCTACTTTAATAAGATTGGTATCAATACCCAACTCATCAATAAGTTGATCACGAAGTTTTTTAAGCACTTTTGCTCTAGGATCAAAATTTTTATAAACCCTATGCCCAAAGCCCATCAAACGGAAAGGATCGTTTTTATCCTTAGCCCTTTTGATGAATTCATCTACCCTATCAACACTACCTATTTGCTCAAGCATTCTAATAACACCTTCATTAGCTCCACCATGTGCATGACCCCAAAGTGCGCCAATACCTGCTGCTATACAGGCATAAGGATGAGCATGAGTTGAACCCACAGCACGAACCGTTGAAGTTGAAGCATTTTGCTCATGATCTGCATGAAGCATAAAAACTGTATCAAGTGCTTTTACCTCTATAGGTTTAAGCTCTACATGATCGTAAGGATAAGTTCTTAACATATATAAGAAATTTTCTGTAAAACCACGATCTAAATTTGGATAAGCCATAGGAAAGCCATGTTTATATCTATAAGCGGTGGCGACTATAGTAGGGATTTTAGCTACTATTCTAGCTGCCATTTCCATATATTCTTCTTTTACGTTCATATTTAAATGATCAGGATAAAAAGCACTAAGCGATGAAACAGCACCTTGTAAAACTGCCATAGGATGAGCATTATCAGGGAAAGAATCAAAAAGACGATGCATACCTTCATGGATAAAAGAACGCTTTTTCATTTCATAACGAAACGCTTCAAGACGCGTAGCATCAGGTAATTCTTTATAAAGTAAAAGATGAACCACATCTAAATAAAGTTTGTTTTCAGCAAGCCACTCTATAGGATAGCCACGGTGCATTAAAATTCCGTTTTCTCCATCAATATAAGTGATTTTTGATTTACAAGTAGCTGTAGAAGTTAAGCCCTCATCATAAGAAAACATTCCTGTTTGTTTATAAAAACTTGACATATCTACAACGCTTGGCCCAGTTGTACCATCATATATAGGAAATTCATAGCTTTTTCCATTTCTATTATCGGTTATAGTAACGGAATTTGACATTTTCGCTCCTTTTATTGTTACTTTTATTAATTCTAACAAAAAAGGACGATTATGAGTTTTTTTATTATTGAATTTTTAAGATTTTGTTTGCTTTTTTGAGTAAAAAAGTAACTTTCATTTTTTAGAATTAGAAAGAAATTTAATCATACTCATAACAATAATAGCCTCAAATAATGCTGTTAAAATAAGTGCTGAATAAAGCTTCTCATCAATAACCTTGCCCGAATAACCCAGAGTAGCTGTTGCTATAAGCAAGGTTAAAGGCATAGAATGACTAAGACCAAATAAAATCATATTTTTAAAACCAATTCTTTTTAAAAAAACACTTGCACATAAAATTCTTAAACCCACCATAACAAACATAAGTAAAAATGCTTGTAAAACGATTTTATAATCTAAAATCATTTTAAGATCAAAGGTTGAGCCTATATGGATAAAAAAAATAGGGATCAAAAACCCGTGTCCAAAAGTAGAAAGCTTGCGCTCAAGATCTTTTTTATGATCAAAAAAAGTAGCTATAAATGAACCTGCTATAAAAGAGCCAAGAACGATTTCAAGTTTTGTAATAACCATAGCAACAATAATCAGTATAAAAATGGCCATACAAAATCTTATATCTTTTTCATTTTTATCTTCCCATGGCATAAGCACAACTTTAAGCTGAGGATACCACCAAAAAAGCACACCAAGCATTTTAAATCCGAGCAAACAAAGTCCCAAAAAGATATTAAGATATAAAATACTTTGCGCTACATCAATAATACCTGTTCCTTCGCGCAAAAAAGCTCCCGCTATAGTCAAAAGCACAATAGAAATCACCTCAGCTAAAGTAGCTACTATCATAGCAATATTTAGCCAATAACACTCTTTTCCAAAATCCTTAAAAAGTAAAGATAAAAGCCCTACACTCATCACAGGTATAATGATAATAAATACTAAAGAAAGTCCAAAAATCCATACTATAAAAGAAGATAAAGCGTAAAGTAAAAAAATATAAAAAAAACTTTTTTTGACAACTTCTTTATCCATATTAAAAAAGGCTCTTAAATTTACCTCCATGCCCGCTATAAACATTAGATAATAAAAACCTACATTGGCTAAAAGTGCAAAATTTTCACTTTTTCCTATGAAACCAAAATACGCTATTATTGCCCCTAAAATAATTTCAGTAGCCGAAAGAGGCAAGCGTAAAATTTTTGCAATATGCGGAGAAAAAAGTAAGCATAAAGCTATAACAATAAGAATTTTTAAATCAATTAAAGCCTGTGTATCAATGACACTCTGATGCAAAAGTAAATCCCATTTCTTTTAATTTTATTATATCTTGACTTGGTTCTTCACCTTTAGTGGTTAAATAATCCCCTATAACAATAGCCCCAGCACCTGCTTGAAAAATTTCATATTGTCTTTCTCGTAATACCACTTCACGCCCACCTGCTACCATTACCACGCTTTGCGGTAAAGCCTCTTTGGTATCACGAACAATTTTTAAGGCTTCATCGGCACTCAGTCTTGGAACTTGTAGTTTTAAATTTTCATTTGCTATAAAAAAATTAATAGGCGTTGAAAAAGGTTGTAATTCTTGCAAAGATTTTCTAAAACTTAGCCTATCTTCTTCACTCTCACCCATACCATAGATTCCACCACAACAAAGCATAAGCCCTGCTTCTTTAGCGTTTAAATTGGTTTGAAATCTACTTTCCCAAGTATGCGTGGTGCAAATTTGCGGAAAAAATTCCTTAGAAGTTTCAAGATTGTGATTATAAGAAAAAATTCCTGCTTTTTTAAGTTCTTTGAGTTGTTCCACGCTTGCCATGCCATTACAGGCAATTAAAAGCAAGTTAGGCACTTCTTTTTGCACGGCCTTAGCAGCTTCGCAAATATACTCAAGCTTTTCATCATCAAGCCCAAGTCCTGCTGTAACCAAACAAAAACCCAAGGCTTCATTTTTCTTTGCCATTTTTGCTTCTAAAACGATTTGTGAAAGTTCTTTACGACGATATTTTTGAATATCTGTTTTTACATGGGCACTTTGGGTACAGTATTTACAGTCTTCTGAACAATTTCCACTCGCTATATTTGAAATAGCACAAAGCATGATTTGCATTTTAATCCTTCATTTCTTTTTTAATTTTACACTTTAAACATTCTAAGAATGTACCTTTTTTAAGCTCTTTTATCACTAAAGTTTCGCCACACTCTTCGCATTTTTCTTCGCTTGGTTTGTATTTGCTTATAAAATTGCATTTTGGATAAGCGCTACAGCCATAAAATTTACCGCGTTTTGAAAAGCGTTCTACGATTTCACCTTTTTGACAACTTGGACAAGTAATACCTGTACCATTAGCTTTAGCTTTTGCGGCAGTATTTTCGCTTTCATTTTTACTTTCACTTTTTAAATTTCTTGAATACTTACATTTTGGAAAATTTAAACACGCTACAAATTCTCCAAAACGTCCTTTTCTAATAGCAAGTTCCCCGCCACAATCAGGACAACTTTCACCTAATTTTGTAACAGTTTTTTGACTGGCGATTTTTGTTTTTCCTTCTTCGATTTTTCTCATAAAAGGATAGTAAAATTCTTTTAAAGTTTCTTGCCAATCTGCCTTATCTTCTGCGATTTCATCTAAAGTGTTTTCAAGATTTGAAGTAAATTTGCTATCTACTATATCGCTAAAATTTTTCTCAAGCACTTCGGTTACATTAAAAGCAACCTCGCTAGGAATGAGTTGTTTTTTGTCTATTTTTACATAATCACGGCTTGTAAGTATAGAAATGGTTGGAGCATAAGTAGAAGGACGACCTATGCCTAAACTTTCAAGTTTTTTTACAAGTCCTGCTTCTGAATACCTTGAAGGAGGTTCGGTAAAATGTGAGTTCATTTCTAAATTTTGCACTTTTAAATTTTGGCCTATTTTAAGATTTGGTAAAATTTTATCCTTATCCATATCACCATAAACTTTATAATATCCCTCAAAAAGGATTTTTCTACCGCCTATTTTAAAAACTGCTCTATCATTTTTTACAAATACATTTTGAGTTTGAGAAATAGCAGGATTCATCTGACAGGCTAAAAAGCGATTGTAAATAAGTGTGTAAAGTTTTAACTCATCTTTGTCTAAAAATTTAGCTGCAATTTCTGGAGTAAAACTTAAATTTGTAGGGCGTATAGCTTCATGTGCTTCTTGGGCGCCTTTGGCCTTTGTAGTATATACATTTGCTTTGCTTGGAAGATAGTCTTGGCCAAAATTTGCTTGTATGAATTTTCTTGCATTCTCTATAGCTTCTTTGGCCAAATTTAAACTATCAGTTCTCATGTAGGTAATAACCCCCATCACGCCCTCGTGAGTATTTACTCCTTCATAGAGTTTTTGAGCTATCATCATGGTTTTTTTAGGGTTAAAACCAAGGCGATTGCTAGCACTTTGCTGTAAAGTTGAAGTCATAAAAGGAGGTGGTGGAGCGATTTTTCTTTCTTTGCTTTCAATGTCACTTATAGTATAAGCTTCATTTTTGCAAGCTTCCAGTACAAGTTTGGCACGATCTTTGTTGATAATGGTAAGTTTTTCTATCTTAGCTTTGTCAAACTCAACTAGTTCTGCATCCAAATCTTTTTGAAAAATCATATCTATGCTAAAATATTCCAGTGGTACAAAGGCACGAATTTCTTTTTCACGATCGACTATGATCTTTAAAGCCGCACTTTGAACACGCCCTGCGCTAAGTCCTCTTTGAATTTTTTGCCCCAATAAGGGGCTGAGTTTATATCCTACAATGCGATCTAAAAGGCGTCTAGTTTGTTGGGCATTTACAGAGTGCATATCTAATTTTCTTGGATTTTTTAAAGCATTTTCTATAGCACTTTTAGTAATTTCATGGAAAACGATGCGTGGCAAGGTGTTTTCATCTTTTCCTATAGCTTTTGCAATATGATAAGCTATGGCTTCTCCTTCTCTATCCTCATCCGTTGCAAGATAGACTTCTTTGGCATCTTTGGCTTTGCTTTTAAGTTCTTTAACTAAGGCGCTATGATCGCTTGTGATTCTATACTCAGGGATAAATTCATCATCTTCTATTTTAATCCCAAAGCTTGATTTAGGTAAATCTCTAATATGTCCTTTAGAAGCAATCACTTCATAATCTTTTCCCAAAAAATTTCCTATGGTTTTAGCTTTTGCAGGAGATTCTACTATGATTAAATTTTTCTTCATTTTACACCCTTGTTAAATAAAAAGCTGAATTTAGCTAAAATTATTTAAAATTCTACTTATAAAATATATTTTAAAAACAAAACTATCATAACAAAATAAATAAAATATAATTTTAAGTAATTTTAAATACAAATCATAATTTTTGGAGTATAATAAAATAAAAAAGGCAAAATTATGAATGGCAAAACTTATAAATTTCATCCAAATGATACAAAAATGGATAAAAAAATAATTCAAATTACCGAAAAATCCGGATTTAAAGCAGCTGTGTTTTCTATGGCCGCTATGACTATGCTAGGAAGTGTAGTCATTTCATCTGCTCTACCTGCTATCAACAGACATTTTGAAGAACTTTTAACCCAAAGTGGTGCTACTCTTGCTTCAAGTTTCACATTAGCTCATCTTGATATACTTGTTCGCTTAGTTTTAACCATTCCTGCTATTTTTGTTGTCATTTTATCTCCATTCGCTGGTATTTTAATGGATAAATTTGGCAAATTAAAATTCATTCTTCCAGCTATGGTGGTTTGGACTATTTCTGGAGTAAGTGGCTTTTTCTTAAATGATATTTATGCTATACTGACTTCAAGAGCTATTTTTGGTATGGCAACTGCTTTTATAATGACAGGCGCTTCGGCTTTACTTGGAGATTATTATAGTCGCGGTGGCTTTAATCGCAGAGAAAATGCTTTAAGTCTTCAAGGATTTTTTTGTGCGGTAGGGGGTGCTATTTTTATTTCTATTGCGGGATTTGTTTCAAGTTATTCTTGGCGTTATCCTTTTTTGGTGTATGGACTTGGAATTTTAATTACCTTAATGGCTATCATTTA
Source organism: Campylobacter sp. BCW_6464 (assembly GCF_001762775.1). Lineage (NCBI taxonomy): Bacteria > Pseudomonadati > Campylobacterota > Epsilonproteobacteria > Campylobacterales > Campylobacteraceae > Campylobacter > Campylobacter sp. BCW_6464. Next base: position 9,921 of record NZ_MJXM01000026.1, read on the forward strand.
TCTTTTTGAACCTAGAAAATTTAAATTCTATAATCATACAAAAATAGAAGCAAAAACAAATTATTGGCAATTTTTCCCTATCTATTTTATAGGTTTTTTTATCATGGTAGTTTATTATATTTCGCCAACTCAACTTCCTTACTATATAGAAGAACATTTAAGATTGGACCCTAAATATATAGGTATTTCGATGTCTGTGTCTGCACTATGTTATGGTTTTTTCTCTCTAAGCTATAGATATATTATAAAATTCTTAAGTATTAAAACTATCTATGTTTTAACTCTTTTTATCGTATCTTGTTCTTTTTTGCTGCTTTTTTTAGTAGATAGCTTTTTCACAGTTTTAATCGCCTTAGCTTTGCTTGGAATGGGCGGAGGTATTATGCTTGTAAATAATACGGCTTATCTTTTTTCAATCTGTCCTGAAAATGCTCGCGCTAGGGCTTATGGAATTTTAGCAAGTTGTATATTTTTAGGACAATTTTTAAGTCCTATTATCTCTCAACCTATCGTTAGGAAAATGGGTCTTGTAGATGCTTTTTTAATATGGTCAATAGTAATTTTTATAGTGTGCATTGTGTTTTTATTTTTAAAGCAAAAACCTAGGATAAATTAGCAAGAAAAATCTTGCTAATTTTATTTATTACAAACCTACTGCACTTAAAGTTTGGTATTTACTCATATAAATTTGAGCTTCAATTTTTCTCATTGTATCAAGCGCTACTTGAACTACAATAAGTACAGAAGTACCGCCAAAATGAAAAGGCACACCCATAAATTTCACCAAAACCCAAGGCAAGGTTGCAACAAGCCCTAAATAAATAGAACCTGATAAAGTTAAACGAGAAGCCACTTCATTAAGATAATTTGAAGTTCCTTCACCTGGACGAATTCCAGGGATAAAACCGCCTTGCTTTTTCAAATTTTCTGCTATGTCTTTAGCGTTAAATACAATAGAAGCATAAAAATAAGCAAAGAAAATTACAAACAAGAAGGTTAAAACATGAAACAAATAACCATTTGGATTTAAAAAGTCATTAATGGCTTGTAGATAAGGATTTGTACTAGTTTGTAAAATCGTTGTTGGAAACATCAAAATCGCACTAGCAAAAATCGGTGGAATAACTCCACTAAGATTGAGTTTAATAGGAATATAATTCATAATGCGTTTGTTTTGATTTTGCATTACAACTTTACGAGAATAAGAAATAGGAATTCTTCTTTCTCCAAGTTCTACATAAATAATCACGCCTATAGTGATTAAAATCAAAGCAAAAATTGCAAAAGCGGTTAAGAAATTCATCTCACCTGAATTAATTTGTCCTACAGTTCCTGAAATCGCTCTTGGAATACCTGAAACAATACCTGCAAAAATGATTAAAGAAATACCATTTCCTATACCTCTTTGTGTAATTTGTTCGCCAAGCCACATTAAAAGCATAGTTCCTGCAAGCATGGAAATAGCACAAAGTGCGATAAACATATTTAAATCTTCCACCATTATAGCCCCTGCGCCACCACGACCATGTAAGCTTTGCAAACCTATAGCAACGCCTATACTTTGAACCAAAGTAATCACAATAGTCGCATAACGGATAATTTGCATATATTTTTGCATACTATCACGCTCTTTTTTCATCTTACCAATATTTGGAAAAGTTGCTGCAAGAAGCTCCATAATAATAGAAGCAGTAATATAAGGCATAATACCTAAAGAAATGATAGAAAAGCGTTCAGCCGCTCCACCACTAAAAACATTAAATAAACCCAAAGCATTGTTTTGATTGTTATTAAAAAATTCCGCAATCACATCAGCATTGACGCCAGGAACTGGCACATAAGCCAGAACCCTATAAGCAAACAAAAATGCTAAGGTGATTAAAATCTTATTCGTCAATGCTCTATTCATTATTTTGATCCGGTGACGCTAATATTCTCGTCTTTGATTTTTGATACTAAGTCTTTTGCACTTACACCAATTAATTTGATTTTATTCACAGATTTTGAAATTTTGTGAACACTTTTAATGCTCTCAAATGTAATTTCACTAAGCTCTTTTACAGCTGTGATTTTTTCAACATTGATTACATAAGGTTTTTGAATTTTAGAAGTAAAACCTACTTTTGGTAGTCTTCTTTGAAGTGGTTGTTGACCCCCTTCAAAACCTCTTTTTTCATTATAGCCTTTTCTAGCAGTTTGACCTTTACCCCCTTTAGTAGCAGTCTTACCCATGCCAGAACCTTGACCACGACCAATTCTTTTAGTTTTATGCGTTGAACCCGCTGCTTTTGTTAAATTCATCTTCTTATCCTTTTAACATTGTTAAAGCTTTGATTGTAGCACGAACCACATTAGCTGAATTATTTGAACCCAAAGACTTGGTTAAGATGTCTTTAATACCTGCAAGCTCGACGATAGGGCGTGTAGAACCACCCGCGATAACTCCTGTACCTTCACTAGCTGGTTTAAGTAAAATTCTACTTGCGTTGTATTTTACCTCTACATCATGAGCGATAGTTGAGCCTTTAGTTTTAACTTCAACGATATTTTTAAACGCATCGTCAACAGCTTTACGGATAGCATCTGGAACTTCCTTAGCCTTACCATAACCAACACCTACCAAACCTTTGCGGTTTCCAACGATAACTAAAGCAGTAAATCTAAATCTTCTACCACCTTTAACAACCTTAGTAACTCTGCCGATATCGACGATTACTTCTTCAAATTCTTCTCTATTATATTTTTCCATCGATTTACCCCTTATAGCCTAATGCCATTTTCTCTTAAAGATTCAGCTAAAACTGCAATAACACCATGATATACATAACCATTTCTATCAAAAACAGCTTGTTCTATCTTTTTAGTTTTTAAAGTTTTAGCAAATTCAGCAGCGATTTTTTTAGCGCCTTCTTTATTTGCTTTAACGCCAAGTTTGCGTCCATCAACTGCTGCTAAAGTTACAGCTTTTGCATCATCAATCGCTTGGATATATAGAGTTCTGTTCGATTTAAATACAGAAATTCTTGGAAAATTTTCACAACCTGAAATTTTCGCTCTAATTCTTTTTTTTCTTTTGATTCTTAAAGTTAGTTTTCTTTTTAATACATTTGCTCTCATATTCTACCCTTACTTCTTAGATGTCTTACCAGCTTTGCGGATAATGCGTTCATCAGAATACTTAACGCCTTTTCCTTTATATGGCTCTGGTGGTCTAAATTCACGAATTTGAGCAGCAACTTGACCTACAACTTGTTTATCACTTCCTTTAACTGTAATAGTATTTTTATCCACTACAATTTCAATTCCTTCTGGAATATCATAATTAATAGGATGAGAAAAACCAAGGCTTAGTTCTAAAACTTTACCTTTTAAAGCTGCTTTATAACCAACTCCATTGATTTCAAGAGTTTTTGAAAAACCTTGAGTTAAACCTACAACGATATTGTAAGCTAAAGCTCTGTAAGTTCCCCAATAAGCCCTACTTTGTCTATCTTCACCTTTTGGAGAAAAAAGAATATTATTATCTTTAATCTCAACATTTACATTTGCTTTAGTATCAAGTTCTTTTGCCAAATTTCCTTTTTTAAATTTAAGCAAATTTCCTTCTAATTTTACTTCTACTCCTGCTGGAATAGCAATCGGTTGTTTACCTATACGAGACATATTTTTCCTTTTTATTTGTCTAGGATATTTCTACTTTTTTAAAAGAATGGATACCCAATGCCATAAAAAGCAGATTTTTTACCAAATAGTACATAAAATTTCGCCGCCAACACCTGCTTTATAAGCTTCATCATTAGCTAAAACGCCACGACTTGTGCTAACTACGATAGTACCATAACCGTTTTTAAAACGCTTGATTTCATCTTTACCTTTATAAACACGACGACCAGGCTTAGAAATTCTTTTAAGCTCATTGATAACACTCTTACCTTTTTCATCGTATTTTAAAACTACATTGATAAATTTCTTTTTATCTTCTTCAATAACATTAAAACTCTCAATATAGCCCTTAGCTTGAAAAATTCCAACTAAAGCTTCTACAACTTTAGAATGTAAAAGCTTGGTTGTTTCAAGCTTTCTCATTCCTGCATTTCTGATACGAGTGAGTGAATCTGAAATAATATCATTTATCATATTTTATCCTTACCAACTTGCTTTCTTAAGGCCTGGAATCAAACCTTCATTGCCCATTTTTCTTAAGCAAACTCTGCAAATTCCAAAATCTCTATAAACCGAATGCGGACGCCCACAAATTTGGCATCTCGTATAAGCTCTAACCTTAAATTTAGGCTTGCGTGCCGCTTTTGCAATCATTGATTTTTTAGCCATCTTACTTTCCTTTTGTAAATGGCACACCGATAAGTTCTAATAACTTTTGTGCCTGTTTGTCATTTTGTGCTGTTGTAACTATAGAAATATTCATACCATGAGTTCTTAAAATTTTATCATACTCCACTTCTGGGAACATCAACTGCTCATCAAGACCGAAGTTATAGTTTCCGCGTCCATCAAAACCATCTCTACTTAAACCTCTAAAGTCTTTCACCCTTGGCAAAGCAATAGAAATTAATTTATCAAGAAAAGCATACATATTTTCTTTTCTTAAAGTTACCATTACACCCACAGGAAAACCTTCGCGAACTTTAAATCCTGCAACTGATTTTTTAGCTTTAGTAATCACAGCCTTTTGTCCTGCAATTAAAGAAATAGTATCTGCAACATTTTGCAATACTTTTTGATCTTTAGCCAACTCACCAGCACCTACGCTGATAACTACTTTTTCGATCACAGGGATAAGCATAGGATTTTTAATATCAAATTCTTTAACCAATGCAGGTTTAATGCTTTGATTGTATTTTTCTTTTAATCTCATCATCGCTTACTCCTGAACTTTTGCCACATTGGAAATATCCATTGGCATTTCTTTATTGATAAAACCACCATTTGGGTTTTTCTCACTCGGCTTAATAGCTTTTTTAGCGATTTTACATCCTTCAACTACCACTTTAAGTGTTTTTGGATATACCGCTAAAACTTTACCTATTTTACCTTTATCATCGCCTGTGATAACCTTAACGCTATCACCTTTTTTGATTTTTAATTTAACCGCCATTATAATACCTCCGGTGCTAGTGAAACGATTTTCATAAAGCCACCATATCTAACTTCTCTGCCCACTGGCCCAAAGATACGAGTTCCGATAGGCTCTCTTTTGTTGTCAAGAATAACCGCAGCATTTTCATCAAAACGAATCAAAGAACCATTATCTCTATGAATTTCTTTTTTAGTTCTAACGATAACCGCTTTTACCACTTGACCTTTTTTAACTTTTCCATTTGGTAAAGCTTTTTTAACAGATGCAACGATTACATCACCTACGGTAGCGTATCTTCTTTTGCTACCCCCTAAAACCTTGATACACATTAATTCTTTTGCACCGCTATTATCAGCAACTGCAAGTCTTGTAAAACTTTGAATCATTACTCAACTCCTGTAGCTAATACAGATTTTAAGCGAAATGATTTTCTTTTTGAAAGTGGTCTGCATTCTACTGCAACAACAGTATCACCCACTTTAACTTCATTTCTCTCATCATGAATTAGATATTTTTTAAAGCGTTTAACAATTTTTCTATATCTTGGATGAACCACTTTTCTTTCAACCAAAACACTTGCGGTTTTTTCACCAGCGATTTTAACAACAACGCCTTGAATTTCTCTTTTAAATGCCATTTTCTCTATCCTTATCTTAAAGCGTTAATTGCTGTATTTATTCTAGCAATGTCTTTTTTTACTTGGCTAATCTCTTTTGGATTAGTAAGTTGCATTGTTTTTAGCTTTTGTTTTAAAGTGAATAAAAGCACCTTTTTTTCTTTTAGCATTGTTGCAAGCTCAGCTGCTGTTTTATCTTTAATCTCAGTATATTTCATTTTGGCTCTCTCTTGTAACAAACTTAGTTTTAAATGGAAGTTTATGCATAGCTAAAGTCAATGCTTCTCTTGCCATTTCTTCGCTTACTCCTGCCATTTCATAAATGATACGGCCTGGCTTGATATTCATTACCCATTCCTCAACAGCACCTTTACCTTTACCCATACGAGTTTCTAAAGGTTTTTTTGTCAAAGGCTTATCTGGGAAAACTCTAATCCAAGTTTTTCCTTGTCTTTTAACGAAACGAGTTAAAGCAATACGCGCTGCTTCGATTTGGCGTGAGTTAATGCGTCCTGCTTCAGTTGCTTTTAATGCAAATTCACCAAAAGTAAATTCTGTTCCACGATTAGCATAACCTCTGTTACGCCCTTTCATCATTTTGCGATATTTAGTTCTTTTTGGCATTAACATGATTATTTACCCCTTCTTGTGCGTCTTGGCTTTTTAGCTGGAGCACTTTCTTCAGTTTTTTCAGGTTGCATACCTTTGTGTAATACCTCACCTTTAAAGATCCATACTTTAACCCCTATGTTTCCATAAGTAGTTCTAGCTTCTGCAAAACCATAATCGATTTTTGCTCTTAAAGTATGAAGTGGAACGCGTCCTTCAAGATACCATTCTGTTCTTGCCATTTCAGCACCGCCTAAACGACCAGAAACTGAAACTTTAATCCCTTTAGCGCCTGCTTTTTGCGCGCCTTGAATTACTTTTTTCATTGCTCTTCTAAAAGCAATTCTTTTTTCAAGTTGAGTTGCAACACTTTCAGCAGCAAGTTGAGCTGAAGCTCCTGCTTTTCTTTCTTCTTTGATATTGATATTTACATCTTTACCGATTAAATCTTGCAATTCTTTTCTTAAATTATCAACATCACTACCTTTTTTACCGATGATGATACCTGGTCTTGCAGCAACTACAGTAACGCGAAGTTTTTTAGCAGTTCTTTCTACTAAAATTTGGCTAATTCCTGCGTAATAAAGTTTTCTTTTTAAGAAAGCTCTGATTTTGTAATCTTCACCGATATTTTCTACTAAATTTGCTTTAGTTGGAAACCATCTTGATTCCCAGTTTCTATTGATTCCTAGTCTTAGACCAATTGGATTAACTTTTTGTCCCATTAGCTTTCCTTTTTCGCTGTTGCTTTTTTAGTGCTTGTTGTTTTTTTAGCTGGAGCTTTTGTTGTAGTAGTTTTTTTAGCTACTGCTTTTTTCTCTTCAGCTTTCACTTCTGCTTTTGCCACTTCTACTAAAATATGTGAAGTTGGTTTTCTAATACGACTTGCACTTCCTCTAGCTCTTGGTCTAAATCTTTTCAACACCGCAGCTGCATCCACGCGACAACTTTTTACAACCACTTCGTTTGCTTCAAAGCCACCATTTGCTACTGCACTTGAAATTGCGTTTGCGATATATTTTGCACCTTTATTTGGCATAAATTTTAAACTAGCCATAGCTAATTCTGCATTCATCCCCTGAACTTCCCTAGCAATCAATCTTGCTTTAGTTGGAGATAATCTTATGAATTTAATTAATGCTTTACTCATATCTTATCCCTTACTTACCAATTTTCTTTTGCACAGAGCCTTTATGCCCTTTAAATGTGCGTGTTGGAGCAAATTCACCAAGCTTATAACCGATATGATTTTCAGTAATATAAACTGGAATAAAGCTTTTACCATTATGAACATTAAATGTAAGTCCTATCATATCAGGAGTAATTGTGCTTCTTCTTGACCAAGTTTTAATTGGTTTATTATCATTAGCCTTTTTAGCAGCGATGACTTTTTTCATTACATGATCATCAACAAAAGGACCTTTTTTTAGTGATCTAGCCATCTTACTTTCCTTTTCTTCTTGAAATTATTAGCTTATCGCTAGCTTTTTTACGACGAGTTTTCGCACCTTTGGTTGGTTTACCCCATGGAGTTACTGGATGACGGCCTGAATTTTTCTTACCTTCACCCCCACCGTGCGGGTGATCTACTGGGTTCATAGCAGAACCACGAGTTTGTGGACGGATACCTCTATGGCGATTTCTACCTGCTTTACCGATAGTTACATTAGCCCATTCTTCGTTACCTACTTCGCCGATACTTGCCATACATTCAGCTAAAACTTGTCTCATTTCGCCGCTTGCAAGTCTTAAAATAACATATTTTTCTTCTTTACCCATAAGTTGTGCGTAAGCACCCGCAGAACGAATCATTTGACCGCCTTTACCTGGCTTTAACTCAACATTATGAACAATAGTACCCACAGGAATGTTTTTAAGTTTCATTGCGTTACCTGGTTTAATATCAAGTCCGCTTTCAGCAGCTGCAACAATATCGCCAACGCTTAATCCACGTGGTTGAAGAATATATCTTTTTTCCCCATCTTTATAAGCAATCAAAGCAATTCTACAATTTCTATATGGATCATACTCGATTGCTTCTACTTTGCCTTCTATACCAAATTTACGGCGTTTAAAATCAATAATTCTGTAAAGTTTTTTAGCACCCGCTTCTTTATGACGACTTGTAATTCTTCCATAGCTATTACGACCTGCGTGCACTGGAAGTTTAACAAGTAGTGAGCGCACACTTGGTTTAGCTGTAATATCTTCAGAACTTAAACCTGTGATATATCTTCTACTTGGAGTATATGGTTTATAAGTTTTAATTGCCATCTTAAGCCTCCGTATTTTCTAAGCTAACACCTTCAGGTAGCTTAACATAGAATTTTTTGTAATCGTTTCTTTGACCTAAACGACCTCTAAAACGCTTAACTTTTCCATCCATTCTTAATGAATTGATGCTTTTTGGAGTTACACCAAAATACTCTTTTAAAACCGCTTTTAAGCCTGTTTTAGTCATCTTTGGTGAAGTTTGAATAACTACGACACCTTGCTCTTGCAAATTCAAACTTTTTTCTGTGTAAAGTATAGTCTTTATATCAGTAATATCTGCCATAATTATCCCTCTTTTGTAATAGATTCTAACGCTGATTTTTCTATGATAACAGCATTAAATACAGATACTAAATAAGCATTTACTTCAGTTACATCAACTACATAGCAATTTGCTAAATTTCTGTAAGCTAAAAGTGTTTTTTCATCTAGTAAATCTTTAACGATTAAAGCATCTTTGACGCCAAGTTTTTTAATCACAGCGTTTGCATCTTTTGTTTTACCACTTTCAATAGCCAAAGAATCAGCAGTAAATAACACACCTTTAGCTGCTTTATCTGCTAAAGCTCTTTCAAGCGCCAATCTTTTTTGTTTTTTATTTACTTTTTGGAAGTAGTTTCTTTCATTTGTTGGACCAAAAGCAACCGCACCGCCTACCCAAACGTTAGTTCTTGTTGAACCCGCTCTAGCACCGCCACGACCTTTTTGTCTCCAAGGTTTTTTACCACCACCGCTTACATCACTTCTACCTTTAGTATGAGCTGTATTTGCTCTTAAACTTGCAAGGTAAGATTTTACATATAAGTAAAGATTGTGTGGATTTACTTCCGCATATTTTGAAGGTAAATCAAGTTCACCTGCTTTTTCTAATTTATCATTTAAAACAACTACTTTACTCATTTTGCAATCCTTATTTTACCCATAGCATCATTATAACCTGGTACTGCACCCTTAACTACTAAAATTTTGTTTTCAGCATCATAAGATACAACTTCGTTTTTAACGGTTACTTTAGTATTTCCATAGTGTCCTGCCATTTTCATACCTGGTTGAACACGACCTGGCCATTCTCTATTACCAATAGATCCGTGGCGTCTATGAAATCTCGAACCGTGACTTGCTGGACCCCCTGCAAAGTTATGTCTTTTCATAACACCGCTATAACCTCTACCTTTGGTGTTAAAGCTTACTTTTAAAATTTTTGCTTCATTTAATGGAGTTTCATCTAAATCTCCTGCTTCAGTATTTGCTACTTCTAAAGTCGCAAATCTATTGTATTCTGCAGAAAGATTATACTTTTTTTGTTGTCCTGCGACACATTTATTACTTGCTTTACCTTTTGGATATGCTACTAAAGCCTTTCCGCCTTTAACCTCACATACTTTTGCATTTACAACTCTTAGTAAAGTTACAGCGATACTTGGATTAGTAATTGTTCTGCTCATTCCGATTTTTTCTACAATATATTCCATATCTTATCCTTACTTACCCATAGCTCTTACTTCAACGCTTACTTCTGGCGCTAAATCAAGCTTAGTTAAAGAATCAACTGTATCTGGAGTCGCTGCTACTATATCTAGCATACGCGCGTGAATTCTTATCTCAAACTGCTCACGAGAATCTTTGTTAATGTGTGGAGATTTTAAAACTGTATAGCGTTTGATTTTAGTAGGCATTGGTATCGGACCTCTGATATCCGCACCTGTTCTTTTAACAGCTTCTACGATTGCTGCAACTGTTCTGTCTAGTACTCGATGGTCATAAGCTTTTAGCTTAAGCCTAATTCTTTCCATAATATTTCCTTTAAAAAGAACTCGTTAGTTAAAAACTAACCAATTTATAAAAATTGAAATGAGAGTATATAAAATCTTGTTTTCAAAGTCAAGGAATTTGATGAAATTTTTCTATTATTTTCCTTTTAAAAAGGATAATAATAGAATTTTTAGAATTTAAAAATTATCATTATTTTTTAAATTTTTGTATATAATGATCAATATCTTATTTCATTAAATTTTAAAAAATCTCTTAATTTTTCATATTCGCCATTTTCCAAATAGCGATATTTTCCCGCTTTTAACATACCAAGATCTAAAGCCCCAAAAGCAACACGCTTAAGATCCATAACCTCAAGATCAAAATGCCCAAAAAAGCGTCTAAGCTCTCTATTTTTACCTTCATTTATAACCACTCTAAGCTTGGTATAACCTCCACTTGATCCAAAAATTTCAAAGTCTATAAAAGGAGCAAAACTCATAGAGGTGATTTTGGTTTTTACATGTGCGCCTTTTTTTTCATTTTTAATCTCAAATCCATTTTGCATTGCCTCGATGACTTGTTTGCTCACCATACCTTTAACTTTAAGATAGTATTCTCTTTCTAAATCACTATGCATTAAAGCATCAGCAATCACAGGAGAATCTGTAAGCAAAAGTAAGCCTTCACTTGCATAATCCAGCCTACCTACGCTAAGCCAAGTGCTAAATTGTCTTGGCAAGGTATCGTATATGGTTTTTCTTCCACGATCGTCTTTTTTACTGACAATTTCACCTTTTTGTTTATGGTAGATTATCACGCTAAATTGTGTTCTTTTTTGCACTCTTTTACCTTTAACAAAGACTTTATCATCAAATTTAACCTCATCGCTTAAAAGGGCAATTTTGTTGTTTATTTTTATTAAGCCTTGTTTGATAAGCTCATCAGCTTCACGACGTGAATAGCAGGTATTATGGGATATAAATTTATTAATTCTCATTTGATCTTCCTTAAAAAGGGCGTTTTTGCCCTTTTTTACATTACAAAAATAGTTGGAACTATGGTTGGGTATTTTTTAATCTTTCTAAAGATGTGTTTTCTTAAAACTTGGCGGATTTGATTTTCTAAAAATCTTGGATCATTGAGTACTTCATCTTTAACATTGATGAAAAACTGTCCTAAAACTTCAGCCATATCTTTGCTAAAAGCATGATCGTGTTTGTCAGCTACTAGCCCATAGCTAAATACTCTTGGCTTGTTGATCAGTGTTTTTGTAGCTTTGTCAATTTGTGCGATAATAACTACTATACCACTATCTGCAAGTTTTTGGCGATCTATAACTACATCATCGGCGATTTGTTTGTTGATTTGATTATCTACAAAAACTTTACCTGTTTTTACGGTTTTTATGCGTTTGACATATTTTTGACAAAGTTCTACTTGATCGCCATCACTCATAAGATAAATATTTCTTTCAGGGATACCGCACTTCATTGCTGTTTCTTTGTGTTTGGTGATATGGTTGTATTCCCCATGAACCGGTAAGAAAAATTTAGGTTTAGTAAGAGTTAGCATAAGTTTTTGCTCTTCTATACTAGCGTGTCCGCTTACATGAATTTCGCTAAATTCTTGATACGCTACTTTAGCTCCTGCTTTTAAAAGATAATCAAGCACAGCAGAAACACTTGCTTCATTTCCTGGTATAGCTTTAGCTGAAATGATCACTTGATCTGTAGGTTTGATTTTTATAAATTTATGCTCATCTGTTGCCATTCTATAAAGCGCACTCATGGTTTCGCCTTGACTTCCTGTGGTTACGATAAGCACTTCATTGTCTTTGTATTTGCTTACTTCATCAGCATCGATGAAAATTTTTTTATCAAGTTTGATGTAGCCTAATTCCATAGTGGTATAAAGATTTCTTTCCATAGAGCGACCGATAACGCAAACTTTTCTACCGTATTTTAAACCATAAGCGATGGCCTGATAAACGCGGTGGATATTAGAACTAAAAGTACTCATGATCACCCTGCCTTTGGTGCGTGCAAAAATTTGATCAAAAGTTGGTCCTACAGAGCTTTCACTTTTTGTATAACCTTCTTTATAGGAATTTGTACTATCACTTAAAAGACATAAAACCCCTTCTTCTCCATAATGTGCCAAACGCCCTAAGTCTGTTGGATAGCCATCAATTGGAGTTTGATCGATTTTAAAATCACCTGTGTGGATAATAGTTCCTGCTTTTGTCTTGATCGCAAGTGCTGAAGCATCAATGATAGAATGCGTGATATGGATCCACTCTATATCAAATTCACCTATTTCATAAACTTTGCGTTTTTCTACAGGGCGAAACCATTTGCGTTCTGCTTTTAAGCCATGTTCTTCAAATTTGTTTGAAATCATTCCTAAAGCCAAAGGCGTAGCGTAGATAGGAAATTGAAATTCTTTAAAGAAATAAGGCACCGCACCGATATGATCTTCGTGTGCATGGGTGATCACTATACCACGAATTTTATCTTTAATTTTTCTTACATAATCAAAATCAGGGATGATAATATCTACCCCATGCATAGTCCCATCTGGAAAACTCATACCTATATCTACTATAATTGCGTCTTTATTGGTTTCAAAAACACTGATATTTCCACCAATTTCCCCTAAGCCCCCTAAAGGAGTGATGCGGATTTTATGTTCGCTAGAATTATTATATTTTAAAGGGTGCAAGCGGTTTTCATGTGAAACACGGTTGGCTTCTATACATTCTGCAAGAGCGATTTGCCAATCTTCATTGCCTGTGAGTTTTGAAGGAAGATTACGATTTTTCTTCTTTTTTTTCTCAGTTTTATTTTCTGAGTTTTCAGAATTTTCCTTGTTGGAATTTTGATCGATTTTTGGAGTATCATTTTCATTTTGCAAAGAATCAACTAATTTTTTTCTACGATTTTTATATTTATAGCGTTTATTGTTTTTTGAATTTGAGTTCGGATTTTGTTCGTTTTTATTTATCTCTTTGTTTTCGTCCATATTCATCCTTTAATTTGTCATAAATTTTAAGGTATGAATCAACGCAAATTTCATGTGGTCTGATGTTTTCTTTTAAGCCAAGAGTGCTTAAAACTTCTAAAACTTTTGCTTTATATGTTTTTAAATTTCCTAAGAGTTGTTTTCTAGGAGCTTTAAAACAGTCTTTTAGAAAATTTTTGAAATTTTCTATTTCACAAAGTTCATCAAAATCCTTAGTTTTAATCAAACTCATCACCGCTGACACAACTTTTGGCGGCGGATTAAAACATTGTGGATCAACATCAAAAAGCATTTTTCTTTCGCAAATCATTGCACTTAAAACACCTAAGGAAGAAAACTCACTATTTCCTTCTTTAGCGCAGAATTTTTCAGCCATTTCTTTTTGCACCATTACAATAAGCCCTAGACAATTTTTATCTTCTAAAGCTTTTAATATAATGTGACTTGCAACATAATAAGGCAAATTTGCAACCAAAAAATATGGTTTTTCATCAAGACTAGGATTAAAAGCTTCGCTTGCGTCTTGATGGATCAAGTTAAATTTTCCACATTCAAGTTCTTTTTGAAATTTCTTTTTTAAAATAGGTATGAGATCATTATCGATTTCATAAGCTTTTACTTGAGAAATTTTTAAAAGTTCTTGCGTTAAATCACCTAAGCCAGGCCCAATCTCAATGATATTGTTCATCTCTTTGGGTATGGCTTGGATGATTTTTGCTAATACGCTTTTATCGATTAAAAAATTTTGTCCGTATTGTTTTTTTGCTTTAACCATAAGAAATAATTTTATCTAAAAATTCTTAATTAAGTCTTTTTAGGTAGAATTATTTTTATAAAATTTCATAAGGATCAAAATGATTGTTTGTGCGGGTGGAAATGAAAATTTTTCTTTTGCAAAAGCTATAGGTATAGGTTTGGTTGAATCAGCTTTTCATTTGGGTCAACTTTGCTTAAAAGAAAAACCATCAAAACTCATATTTATAGGAACTTGTGGGCTTTATGATAAGGGGGAAATTTTAGAAATTTATAGAAGTTCATGTGCTTTTAATGTAGAATTTTCTAAAATTTCACATGCTTTTTATACTCCTGCAAAATATGAAATTTGCTTAGAAAAAGAAAATGTTTCTCGTGAAACAATCAAAATCAATTCTTCAAATTATATTTGTCAAAATTCAAAAGCAGCAAAAGAATTTTCGAAATTAGGTTTTTTTGCAGAAAATATGGAAGCCTTTTCTGTTTTAAGCGTAGCTCAAAATTTAGATATTGATGCAGAGTGTATTTTGTGTGCGACAAATTTTTGCAATGAAAATGCTCACGAAGATTTTATAAAAAATCATCAAAAGGCGAAAGAAAAATTAGAAGAATACTTAAAAAAATATCACTATATTTAAAAATTCAAAAAGGAAAATAATTTTGAAAGAGCTTGTTAATATTTTAGATTTTTTACCCGAAGAATTAGGAGAAAAAATCAAACCGATGTTTCGCGTGAAACAAATTTATCAATGGATTTATCAAAAATACGCCAATAATTTTTCCGATATGTCAAGTTTATCAAAAGATCTACGTTTAGAACTTGCGCAAAATTTTCATTTCTCTCCTGTAAAATGTGTTAAAAATGAGCAAAGTAAAGATGGAAGTATAAAATATCTTTTTGAACTCGTTGATGGTTTAAGGGTAGAAAGTGTGCTTTTGCCTATGAAAGAAGAAAAAATAGACACAGAAGGCAAAAGAATTTCTCATGCAAGATACACTATCTGTGTTTCTTCTCAAGTGGGTTGTAAAAGTGGATGTAGTTTTTGTCTTACTGCCAAGGGTGGTTTGAAAAGAAATTTAAGCGCAGGGGAGATAGTCGGACAAATTTTATGGATCAAAAAACAAAATAATATCCCTTATGAACGCCGTGTAAATATAGTATATATGGGTATGGGCGAGCCTTTGGATAATCTTAAAAATGTTTCTAAAGCGGTAAAAATTTTAGCACAAAATGAGGGGCTTGCCATAAGTCCCCGCCGTCAAACCATCAGCACTAGTGGTTTAGCAAAACAAATCAAAGAATTAGGTCAAATGAACTTAGGTGTTTTACTTGCTATATCATTGCATGCGGTTAATGATGAGCTTCGAACCGAACTTATGCCTATCAATAAAGCTTATAATATCGCTGCGATTATGGATGCGGTGCGTGAATTTCCTATAGATCAAAGAAAAAGGGTAATGTTTGAATATCTTTTAATTGATGGTATCAATGATAAGCTTGAACACGCTAAAGAATTAGTCAAGCTTTTAAATGGCATTAAAGCCAAAGTGAATTTAATACTCTTTAATCCACATGAAGGAAGCTTATATAAACGCCCTAGTTTAGAAAATGCGATTAAATTTCAAGATTTACTCAGCAATAAAGGTGTAACTTGTACTATAAGAGAAAGTAAAGGGCTTGATATCTCAGCTGCTTGCGGACAGCTTAAAGAAAGGGCGAAAGAACAATGACAATGCTAGATATTTTTGAAATCGTTTTTATAACAGCTGTTGTGATTATAGGTTTTGGCGGAATTGTTTTTGTAGTAACAAAAGAAAAAAAATAATTCTTACACTTAATGGTGTCAAGGGGGAGACTTGAACTCCCGACCTCCGGCTTATGAGACCAGCGCTCTAACCAGCTGAGCTACCCTGACTAAAAATAAAAATATAATTATACTACTTTTTACTAAAAATTTTCTGATTTTTTTAAAAAATAATTTTATTTTCAATATTTACAAAATTTCTTTATTTTTAAAGCTTTTATTAGATATAATAAAAGCTTTATTTCATAGACAGGTGTCCGAGCGGTTGAAGGAGCACGCCTGGAACGCGTGTAAAGTGCAAGCTTTCGAGGGTTCGAATCCCTTCCTGTCTGCCATTCTTATTTTTAATATTTAAAAATTATTGTTCTGTCAAAAGTTATTTTATTGTTTACAAATTCTTAAATTTTTGATAAAATATTAAAAATTTTATTTATTAGGTTTTTTATAATGCTACAATCAAGACTTTTGATGAATTTAAAAGAAATAGGAATATCTTTTATACCAAAATATTTTTTCAAATAAATTTAGATAAAATTTTTAATGATATTTTAAAATACAATATTAAAGACTTAGAAGAAATACAAACTCGAGTTAAATATTATAATCAAATAAATGAATTTTTTACACCTACAGCAAAGGAAAAAATAGGAAAATTTCCTTTTAAAGACACCTCTTATGCTTTTGATGCTTATGAAATCAGTAAATACTTTAAAGATGAATTTTTATGGAATAAAGAATTTGGCGATGTAAGACATACTTTTAAAGAAGCAACTATTTGCAAATCAAGATCTTTGGAAAATAATATAAATAATATTTTATTAAAACTTGATAAAAATAGGCATTTTTGCTTTTTAAAAGATAACATAAACTATGAAAATAAAAAGGATATAGCAATATTTAGAGGAGCAGTATATTAAAAACATCGAAAAGAATTTTTTGATTCTTATTTTGATAGAACTTTTTGCGATATAGGAGATACTTCAAAACAACCTAGCCAATGGAAAAAAACTTTTTAAACAAAAAAGAACAAATGAAATATAAATTTATAATTTCTTTAGAGGGTGGCGATGTAGCAAGCAACTTAAAATAGGCTATGAATTCTAATTCTTTAGTTTTAGCTCCAAAAATAACTTGCGAAACTTGGTTTATGGAAGGAACTTTAAAACCAAATTATCACTTTGCTTTGATTGATAATGAGAATTTGTCAGCAGTAATTGAATATTTTAAAAGTCGCCCAAAAGATGCATTGGAAATTATTAATAATGCTCATCAATATATTAAGAAATTTTTAGATAAGAAAAAAGAATTCCATATAGGAATTTTGGTTTTGACTAAATATTTTTATTATTCTAGACAACTTGAACTTAACAAAAAAGAGATATTTTAGAATTAATCAAATAATTTTTCATAAAATAAATCTTTTTATACATTTATCACAGCTTATCATTTTTGGCAAAAATATATGGGTATTGTTAAATTTGGGAAAAATGGTTTTGTGCTTACATCGAATATAGATGAAGATGCGGAACAAGGTGGAGAAATAACTTATTATGAAAAATATTATTATAATTTTGAAATCGTAGGCAATATCTATGAAAACAAGGAGTTATTAGAAGTTAAGGAGTGAAAATTTTATAATATAATACTATATAATATAATATTGATTATCTTTGGAATAAAAGGAGAAAAAATGAATAACAAAAGAAAAGTTAGGGAATTTCTGTCTTATATGGAGAAATATCTGTTTTTTGTATTGGGATGGTTAAATTAATAGAAAAATTGATAAAATAAAAAAATATTCTATCATTATAAAAAATAGGAAAAGAAAATGAATTTAAAAGATGTTCTAAAGGAAATTGATATTCTAAAAGATTTTTTGAAAGAACACAAACTAGCTTTTGAAACTAAAAAATCACTAGAAGAAGATTTTAAATTAAGATATACAAATGATTCTAATGCAATCGAAGGAAATACACTTACCTTATTTGAAACAAAAGCAGTGCTTGAAGGTATGACTATTGCAGGAAAAAGTGTAAAAGAACACTTAGAAACCATAAACCATTCACATGCTATTGATTTTATGTTAGAACTTGCAAATGCTAATACAATTTTAAATGAATTTGATATTAAATCTTTACATCAAATTATTTTACAAACAATTGATATAAAGAATGCTGGAGTATATAGAAAGGCTAATGTAGTGATTAGCGGTGCAAAACATATTCCACCTGATTATTTGAGTATTGATTTTGAAATGAAAAACTTTTTAAATTGGTATGAGAATGAAGCACAAAATTTACACCCTATTATTAGAGCTTCAAGAATACATATTGACTTTGTTAGAATACACCCATTTATTGATGGTAATGGAAGAATGTCAAGGCTTTTAATGAATTATGAGCTTGTTAAAAATAATTATCCACCTATCAATATTAAGTATTCTTCAAAAGAAGAATACTTTCAAGCTTTGGAAGAAGCTTGTTATTATAAAAACTTTGAAAAATTTGACACAATAGTAATAAAAGAAGTTAAAAATGAACTAGAAAAAAGAAAACATTTCGCTCTAAAAAATGAAAAAAATGAATATCAAGAAAATTTAAAAGATAAAATAAGAAGGAACTAAAATGAAAAAAGAAAAAAGTTTGCATTTAATTATTTTTGGATTATCTTTAATTTTTATAGGTTGTGGAGAACCTAAAACTTAAAGAATATACTTATAATTCAGAGCAAGGAAGTAAAGAAGGATATGAATTTGCACTTAAAAAAATTGATGAAGAGTATAAAACACGTGGAAAGTATTCTTTAATTGATTTAAACGAAATAAAAAATATTAAAACACTTAAAGAAAGAGATTATAATTTTCTTTTAAATTCACAAAAAGAATCTAAAAAAGAAATTGAAAATGGAAGATATCAATATGCTGATATAATGATTATAAATTATAATGATCATTATAGTATACTTAGCGTTGAGTGCAATTTGCGAAGGAAATTTTGTGATATTTCTAATAATTAAAATGTTTTTATGGGTTGAGTTGTGTTAATGCCTAACTCTTCAGCTTTTTTATCTAGTGTTTCTTTGAGTTTAGCATTTTTCGAAAAAACTTTTAATCACTTTCGATTAAAAGTTTCCATATCTTTCATAATAAGATGATAAATATATGTATTTAAAGGAAAACCTAAACTGTCAGCTCTCTCTTGAAGGTATTCTTTCGTCTTATCGCTAATTCTTAATTGTATAAGATTGCTCCCCTTACTTTCTTTCTCTTCTACCATTTTCTTTTTATCCTTTTCTATATCTTTTTTCTTTTGCATTTGGATTTGTAATCATAATATCAAGATGATTTTTTCTACTTCCTATAATCAGTTCCTAAAAATTTTTAAAACATTTCTCTATGCTACAAAATCATAATAATCTGTTTTTTTCATTTTAAATCCTTGTATTTAAATAAATTTAAATAAATTTAATTTTTCAAGTTCTTCTTCTATAAATTTTTCATTTATTTTTATATAATTTGCTTTTTCTAATCCATAATAAAGCATTTTTTCATCATAATCATTGCCTCCAAAACCATCTGTTACAATTTTAAATCTATCTACCCATACATTTTCTTTATCTTTTTGGAAATATATGTTAATCATTCCTTTTCTTTTTTTATCAATTATTCTTATGAAATATTCTTTTGTTGTTGAAACTAACAAATTTTCAAATTGTTTGTCATCAATGATAAGATTTTTATATAACTCATTTAAAAAACAAATAAGCACAAGGTAACTTCCTTTTTTTATTGAATGCTTCCTATCTTTATCAAATAATTTTAATTTATCTTTTATATTTTTTTAAATTCATTGTTTCTAAATACATTATCAAAAAATATTTCCATTTCAGCATTTTTTAAATTATGGAAATGCTTTAAATTTACAAACTTTGTATTTTCATTTCTTGCTAGGGTTAAAATTGCAAAAAATTTATCCATATAATTTTTTGCAATATCATCAATATCATTTTGTAAGGAATGAAAAAAATACTGATTATTTTCTTGTATATTCTCTAATAGCATTTTAACTCCTTTTTTCTTGCTAACTAAAATTTTTTATGCAAAAGTTTATACTCATCTTCAATTGATTTACTGCAAAGAATGGTGGTTATATATTTTAATTCTTTAACTTTTAGTTCTTTTAGAAACATAAAAATTGTTTTGGGCTTAAATTTTCATTATTGCCTAATTGAAAATAAGGAATTATTTTTATATTATGCTTTTTAAAAAAATCGGGGATTATAAAATCCCAATTTTTAAAATCAATCTTGATAGTTTGTTCTGCTAATTCTTTGAAAAATGGGGTTTCCATAAATAATTTCACAACTTCCATATTGTTTTCCACTTTTGGATTATTAAGAAATTCATCAAAATATTCTTTTCCTACCCACACTCTAAGCGACATTTCAAAATAATCATCGCTATCATATTCCTTTTCATTTTTATAACCAAATATAACTCTTATTACATCGTTTTCTATAAACTCTTTATAATAGTCTTTCTTGTCCATCATTGCAAGTTCCATCATTAAATTGCTCATTTTCTTCTCCTTTGAAATTTATATTCTTTATTGGAATTTTCTTCTTTTATATTATTTTTGTTAAAATTAATAATGTGATTTACTACTTTTTCAATATCTTTTAAGCATAAATCTTCATCTAACTGAGTATTTATCCTACTTTTATTCCAAGAATGATTTTGATCAAAAAATATGATTTTAGTAACATTCTCGTCTTTTTCAAATAAATCAGTGTCAAATTTTTCTAAATAAATAGGGGCTATACAAACTTCATTTTTCAACTTATTAAAATCTAATTTTTGTTCGTGTTTTAAGCCAATATAGCCACAAAGCCATTGTCCTTTGTCATTTTGCATTAATAAATCCTTATCTTTTAATTCTTTTAGATTAGGATATTCAACTTTCAAAATAGTGTATGGAATGTCATTGATTTGTCCTTCTTTTCTTTCAAGTTCTATATATTTTTTTTCATTTTATTTTCCATTTTATTCCTTTGTATATATTTGGTTTAGTTGAGATTTCTTTAAACAATATTTGCTCTCTTGTTTAAAGTGTTTTCCATACCTTGAGAAATCATTTCACTTTGTTTTCCATCAATACCTACTAATGATAAAGCCCATGAAGGCCCTTTAATAATTAAATTCCACATAATTACCGCTGAAGCAATTTTTGCAAATATGGTTAATAAGCCTGTGATTGCACCTATAATAAAGTTAGTGTGAAAATTATATACGCTAGTTTTAATTCCTGTAAATTGTTCTACAGAAACAAATAAGAAAAATTCGTCTACTAAAACATTTATAAATAATGATAAATATATAAAGAGAATAATTAATACTGGTTTTAAAAATATAGCCATACCATTAATTAAGAATTCAATAATTTTATCCATTCTTTTAGTTGCTAAGGAGAAAGCTACAACGAATGGTGAAATATAAAAATATTTTATCAAAGAAACTAAATAAGATACAAATATTATAATAGAAGCTGTAGTGCAAACCAATAATGGTATTTTTTGAAAAGTCCATTCTATTAACATTATAGCTATAGCATATCCTGTAATTGTTGAGGCAACTGTTCCTGTTATGTATCCAACGATAGCTCCACCTACTGTTCCTATGATTGGCACAGTAGAAGCTGCTACTGCTTGAATTACAGCCATGAATTTTCCAGTATTTTCCATTACAAAATCTTTTATAGTTGAAGCTCCTGGTAACATCATCCATACTAATTTACCTGCTATCCATCCTAAAGAGCTATCTGTAATATCATCTTTACTAATTTCAATATCTCCTTTATTTATATTTTCTTTAGTGTTTTGAATATTTTTTTTAGTTGCTTTAATCATCCTTTCTTTTTGTTCATCTTCATCAACTTGCTCTTCTTTAAACATAGTTACTTCTGCTAAAATTGCACTACTTGGCGTAAATAAAGAATTTATCCATCCAAGTTGCATTTCTCTTACTGCAAAATAAGCATCAAGATTTTTCATTTCATTGATTTTTTGAGTGTTATCTCTTAATTTATCAATTTTTTCCATTTGAGAATTTATTTTAGTTATTTCATTTCTTGCTTTTAAAATATCAGCTTCTAAAGCTATACAAGCTTCCAAGGAAATATCGCCATTTTTTCCTGCCATATCATTACTATCTTCAGCTAAAAATCGTTTTATTTTTTCTTTATCTTCATCTGTTAAAGAAGTGATATAGCTTTCTCTAATGGCAGATAGTTGGTTTTTATATCTTAAAGAACAAGTTTTTTTATAAATTTCATCTCCTTGACTTATAAGAAACTCATTTTCTTTCTTTTTTTCTAATAAGGCTTTAATACCTTGAATATTTACTCCACCTATACTTTTATAAATTTTATCCATATAGGTTTTTCCACCAATTGCACTAGCCATATCTGCAATATCTGTTGATTTTAATGCAAAATATCTAATGACGTTTTGCATAATTGTTGAGTGAGCTAAACCATTTCCTTCAGGTATAGGCATAAAAAATATTCCCATCATAATCATTGGAATATAAAATTTATGTAAAAATTTTTGTTTTCCTTCATTTTCGCCCCTATTTTCTAAGTAAGCTTGAATTTTTTCTGCACTAATTGAAGTAAGAAAAAATCCGCCAACTAAAACAAGAATTAGAATTTGTAAATGTTGATAAATTTTTTCATTGGTTAAAAATAGATTTGAAAAATATGCCATATTGTTTTTATTAAAACCATCTACAGCTGAAGCTTCTTGCAAACTTATACTTGAAGTAGAAAATCCTTTATTTTGATTTAAAACAGAATTTGGAGCTATCAAAAAATCCATAAAACTTTGATTTTTTTGTATAGTTTTAATGCTAAAATTATCTATACCATCTTTTAAGGTTAATTCTCCTAAATTATAAGTTTTTTCTCTATCAATAATATTTGGATTTAAAGTTGCTAAAGCAACTAAATATTTTGCAAAATTAATTTTAGTATCGCTTGGCGTCCATTTAATTATACTTTCTAAATTAATTTTTCTATCTATATTTTCATAATTTTTTAATTCAGTATCAAGTCCTGTATACACTTGTTTAGCACAAGATAAATTAGTTTTTGAAGCATTAAATTTTAAATCTAAATCAAAATTTTCATTTTTATAAACTCTACAAAAAGTTGTCCCATTTTTAAAATCAAATCCTATGATTTGAGTTCCATATCCGCTATTAACCTTTCTACACTCCCAACTACATTCATTTTTAGAATCTATGTCATCATCACTATTAGGAAATATTTTTTGCATTTCTTCTTTAGTAGTTTCAGAAACAACTCCTTGCCCATTATTTGTTCCTTCTGCAAATAAGAAATTAAACAGCAATAAAAATAAAATTATTTTTTTCATTTGTATTTAACCTTTTGCTTATAATTGTTTTGAAAATTATTTTTAGCATTTAAATTAGGTTCGCCATTTAATTCAGGACACATAAATTTACAACCATTTTTCCATTCAGAACAACCATACCAAAATTTGTTTTTTTCATTTTTACTTTCTCTTTTTATTAAGTCTCCTTGATTACATTGAGGACATTTAAAAGATGTATTTAAATTAGTGCTTTTATTTTCTAATTCAGGTTTTCCATTAACAGATTTTGCCTTAAAATCACAACCATTAGAATATTCAGAACAAGAAAAGAATTTTCCAAATTTTCCATTTATTTCTCTTAAAAAACCTTTTTGACATTTAGGACAAGTTATTTTTTCTTTTTCTTCATTAGAAGCAATTTTTTTGTTTAAACTCTTTTCATTATCAATTATTTTTAAAATAAAATCATTAATTGAATTTAAAAAATCGCTTCTTTTTAGTTTTCCTTCTTGTATCTCTTTTTGAGATTCAAACCATAAAGCTGTCATGTCTGGATTTGTCAATATAGGATCTAAATTTTTGGATTAAATTAATTCCAAGTTCTGTAGCATTAACAACTTGCTTTTTATCCTTTGAAACTACAATATAGCCTCTGTTTATTAAAGTTTCTATGTGATTACTTCTTGTTGCTGGAGTTCCTATTCCGCCATTTTCGCCTTTTTTATCTTTATCTTTTTCTATTAAAAGTTTTTTAATTTTTTCATCTTTAACATATTTAGAAACTTGATTTAAATCTTTTAATAAAGTAGTATATTACATCATAAATTAAAAATTTGATTTTAGTTTTCAGCCAAAAACAAGTAATATTGCGATAAAATCTCAGACTTATAAAGGGGCATTAGCTCAGCTGGGAGAGCACAACGCTGGCAGCGTTGGGGTCAGC
Organism: Campylobacter sp. BCW_6464; assembly: GCF_001762775.1. Classification (NCBI taxonomy): domain Bacteria; kingdom Pseudomonadati; phylum Campylobacterota; class Epsilonproteobacteria; order Campylobacterales; family Campylobacteraceae; genus Campylobacter; species Campylobacter sp. BCW_6464. Next base: position 34,187 of record NZ_MJXM01000026.1, read on the forward strand.
GGTTCGAACCCGCTATGCTCCACCATATGGTTCCGTAGCTCAGCTGGGAGAGCACTACCTTGACATGGTAGTGGCCGTTGGTTCAAGTCCAATCGGAGCCACCATCACCCTTCCTTATACAAAGGATTATCATGCAAAACACTATCATACAAAAAGCCGTCCATAAAAATTTAAATTCTATACTTGAAATCACAAAAGATGCTTTAAATGCTATGAAAGCTATGAATTTTCACCAATGGGATGAGAATTATCCCAATGAAATAGTTTTTCAAGAAGATATACAAGCACAAGAACTTTATGTGTTTAAAGAAAATGATGAAATTTTAGGCTTTATCTGTATCAATGAAAAATTTGAACCTGAATTTTATAAACAAGTTATTTTTAACAAAAATTATGATGATAAAGCTTTTTATCTACACCGTTTAGCCGTCAAACAAAAAGCAAAGGGCAAAGGCGTAGCACAAAAACTTTTAAATTTTTGCGAAAATTTTGCCTTGGAAAATCACAAGGCAAGTTTAAGAGCAGATACTCATAGTAAAAATTTTCCTATGAATTCGCTTTTTAAAAAGCTTGATTTTAATTTTTGTGGAAACTTTGACATACCTAATTACCAAGATCCTTTTTTAGCTTATGAAAAAATTCTAAACCAAAAAGCTTTTTGAGTTTTTTTCATAGACTTTGATTTGTGCTTCATGTTTTAAAGTCAAAGCTATATTATCAAGTCCTTCCAAAAGACAAATTCTGTGAAAATCATCTAAATCAAAAGAAAAAATCTTATCTTTAAAAAATACTCTTTTTTCCAACAAAGAAATTTCTATATTTTTATCTTGGGATTTTTTTAACTCATCAACTATTTCCAAAACCTCATCTTTAGCAAGTTCTATGGTAAGTAAACCATTTCCTAAGGCATTGTTTTTAAAAATATCTGCAAAAGAAGGTGCGATAATAGCTCTAATACCATAATCAACCAAAGCCCAAGGCGCATGCTCTCTTGAAGAGCCACTACCAAAATTTTCAAAACTCACCAAAATAGAGCTATTTTGATATTCTTTTTTGTTAAGATTAAAATCCATATTTAAAACACTTTCTTTATCATCTAAATAACGCAAATCATGGAACAAATGCTTACCAAAACCTTGCTTAGACACTGCAAGTAAAAATTGTTTAGGTATAATTTGATCTGTATCTATGTTAGCATATTCTAAAGGACAAGCTATACCTTTATGTATAATAAATTTTTGCATATTAAACTCCTAAATACTTTCTATTATCACAAATAACACCTTCTATGGCACAAGCTGCCGCACTTGCAGGACTCATCAAATGAGTGATAGAACCTTTACCTTGTCTGCCTACAAAGTTACGATTTGAAGTTGAAGCAACTCTTTGACCTGAATTTGCTTTGTCATCATTCATACCAAGACACATAGAACACCCTGCATATCTCCACTCACACCCTGCCTCGATAAAAATCTTATCAAGTCCTAAATTTTCAGCTTCTTTTCTTACTTGCATTGAACCAGGCACGATTAAAGCTTTAACATTTTTATGAATTTTGCGCCCTTTTAAGATATCAGCGGCTATTTTAAGATCTTCTAAACGCCCATTTGTGCAAGATCCTATAAATACAATGTCGATTTTTACCCCTTCTATAACTTGATCTTGCTCTAAATTTACATAAGATAAAGCATCAAGCAAAGATTTTTGCTCACTTTGATTTTTAAAATCGCTTATTTTTGGAATTTTTTCATCTATACCAATCACTTGCGAAGGATTTGTTCCATAGCTAATTTGTGGTTGTATCTTGCTTACATCTAGAGTAATACTCTCATCATATTTTGCTCCTTCATCGCTTCTTAAACTCTTCCAATACTCACAATACTTTTGAAATTCTTCTCCTTTAGGTGCAAATTCCTTTCCCTTAATATACTCAAAAGTGATCTCATCAGGAGCTATCATACCTACTTTAGCTCCAAATTCTATAGCCATATTACAAAGAGTCATTCTAGCTTCCATACTTAAATTTCTTATAAGTTCTCCACAAAATTCTATAGCATAGCCTGTGCCTTTTGCCGTGCCATATTGTGCGATCAAATACAAAATCAAATCCTTAGCATAAACGCCTTTTTGAAACTGCCCTTTACATTCGATTTTCATAGTTTTAAGTTTGGCTTGTTTTAAAGTTTGCGTTGCCATGACATGCTCTACTTCACTCGTGCCTATACCAAAGGCTAAAGCTCCAAAAGCCCCATGTGTTGCCGTATGAGAATCCCCACAAACTAAAGTAACCCCAGGTAAAGTAAAGCCAAGCTCAGGACCTACTATATGAACTATGCCTTGATTTTTATCTCCAAGTCCTAAAAGCCTTACTCCAAATTCCTTAGTATTTTGCATCAAAGTTGTAATTTGCTCTTTTGCCATATCAGAACAAGCATTTAAATCCATACTTTTAGTTGAAACATCATGATCTATAGTAGCCAAAGTTAAATCCGATCTTGCCATTCTACGCTTAGCCATTTTAAGCCCTGAAAATGCTTGAGGGCTTGTTACTTCATGGATTAAATGTCTATCGATATAAAGTATAGGAAGTTCGTTTTTGCCTTCATAAACCACATGAGCATCAAAGACTTTCTCGTATAAAGTTTTAGCCATTGTCATTCTCCTTTAAAATTTCTAAAATACAATCCCCCATTTCATCGGTATTTAAATACGACTTAGCATTTAAATCCTTAGTCATTTTTCCTTGTGCCAATGCCAAAGATATAGCATTTTCTATATCCTGTGCGGCTTGTTCTTCTTTGAAACTATACTTTAACATCAAAGCCGCACTTAAAATTTGAGCTATGGGATTGGCTATATTTAAATGAGCTATATCAGGCGCACTTCCACCTGCTGGCTCATAAAGTCCAAAACCTTTATCGTTTAAACTTGCTGAACTTAACAAACCCAAAGATCCATTAATGGCAGCTAACTCATCACTCAAAATATCACCGAAAAGATTTGAACAAAGCATAACATCAAAAATGCTAGGATTTTTTACAATCTGCATCGCAGCATTATCCACATACATGTACTCTAAGTTTATATCTTGATAATCTTTTGCAACATTTGTCACCACTTCTCGCCACAAAATAGAACTTGCTAAAACATTCGCCTTGTCGATTAAATGGACTTTTTTCTTTCTTATTCTTGCACTTTCAAAAGCGATATGAGCTATCCTTTCTATCTCTTTTTTAGTGTAAATTTCAGTATCATAAGCACTTTCTTTACCTAAATCTTGCTTACCAAAATAAATTCCACCTGTAAGCTCTCTAACACATAAAATATCCACTCCTTTTTGGATAATCTCATTTTTTAAAGGTGAAGCATGAGTTAAACTTTCATAAATTTTACAAGGACGCAAATTTGCAAACAAATTAAAATGCTTTCTTAAAGGTAAAAGCGAGGCTCTTTCAGGTCTTTGATCTATGGGTAAATTATCCCACTTAGGCCCACCCACAGAACCAAATAAAATCGCATCACTTTGCTCACAAAGCTTTAAAGTTTCATCACTTAAAGCCACTCCATAAGCATCTATACTTGCACCACCTATTTTAGCTTCATTAAATTCAAAACTAAAATTGTATTTTTGTGCGATAAAAGTTAAAATTTTTAAAGCCTCTTTCATCACCAAAGGCCCTATGCCATCTCCTGCTAAAACAGCTACTTTATAAGTTTTCATGCCATTTTCCTTTCTTCTACTTTTAAAGAGCGATAAATCGCATTATAAGCACTCACAAAAGCTTGTGCTGAAGCTTCTATAACATCTGTTGAAAGTCCTTTTCCATGGAATTTTCTCCCTTTAAATTCCAAATCCACATCCACTTGTCCTTGAGCATCTACTCCTGAATTTTTTGCATTGATACTATAAGCTTTTAGCACAGGCTTTAAATTCGTTATCCTAGCAATGCAGTTAAAAACTGCTTCAACAGGACCATTTCCTGTGCAAGCTTCAGTTTTTAGCTCTTCTTTGATACGCATACAAACACAAGCGGTTGGGATATTGCCACTAATCACGCTTAATTTTTCAAGTATAAATTCATTTTCTTCTTCATTCTCATAGCTTAAAAACATCAACGCTTCTAAATCATAATCATACACTTGACCCTTTTTATCCGCAAGGCGTAAAAAACGCTCATAAACATCATCTAAATTATAAGTATTTTCATCATAGCCTAAATTTTCAAGGCAAGTTTTTATCATAGCTCTTCCGCTTCTTGCTGTCATTAGCATACGATTTTCATGAATTCCTATGGCACTAGGGCTTATGATCTCGTAAGTTTGCCTATTTTTAAGCACTCCATCTTGATGAATACCTGAACTATGAGAAAACGCATTGCTACCCACTATAGCTTTATGCGAAGGTATGCTTTCATTAGTGATAGCTGAAACTAATTTTGAAGTTTTAGAGATATTTTCACATTTAATATCAGTATAAAAACCTTTTAAATAATCTTTCCTAGTTTTTATCGCCATAACCACTTCTTCTAAAGCACAATTGCCCGCCCTTTCACCAAGTCCATTTATAGTGCACTCTATCTGTCTTGCACCTTGCAAAATAGCACTTAAGCTATTACCCGTTGCCATACCTAAGTCATTGTGACAATGCACAGAAATGATAGCTTTGTCTATATTTGGCACTTTGTTAAATAAAATTTTGATGATATTAGCAAATTCACTTGGCAAGGTATAGCCCACAGTATCTGGGATATTTATAGTTTTAGCACCTGCTTTTATCGCATTTTCCACCATAAAACAAAGATTATCTATAGGAGTTCTTCCTGCATCTTCGCATGAAAATTCTACATCATCAGTATAAGATCTTGCTCTTATAATCGCTCTTTTTGCCATAGACAAAATTTCATCAAAATCTTTTTTTAATTTATCTTGTATATGCAAAGTTGAAGTGGCTATAAAAGTATGAATTCTAAAATGCTTTGCCACTTTTAAAGCTTCATAAGCCATATCTATATCTTTATCCAATGCCCTAGAAAGTGCACAAATGGTTGAGTTTTTAACCTTAGAAGCGATCTTTTGTACCGCTTTAAAATCCCCTTGTGAAGATACCGGAAAACCTGCTTCTATAACATCTACGCCTAAATTTTCAAGCGCTAAAGCGATTTGTAATTTTTGATTGATACCTAAAGAACTGCCTAAAGCTTGTTCTCCATCACGCAAAGTGGTATCAAAGATTATGATTTTATTATCTTTCATGATTTAATCCTTTAAAACGAAACAGACTAAATGAATTAAAAATTCAAAAACTTAACAACAATGATAAAAAATTAAAAATGTAAAAAATGATTAAAAATAAAATTGAGTTTTAGAGTGAGAGTTGCAGTAGCAGATTAAAAGTATTGTCTTTACTTTTTTGTTGGACTGAATTTGAAATTTCAAAAATTTGTTTCATCTTTTCCTCCTTTGTTTCAAATTAATCCTTAATGTATCATATTTTTAGTAAATGTGTTTGTAAAATTCTTAAATTAAGAAAATTATTGATATAATTGTAATTTTAAGTAACAAAAAGGATGTTGATGTTAAAAGAACTCTTAGAGATTAAAAAAGAAATGGAACCTGTTATTCACGAAGCCAATGTAAAATTAAATATGCTAGCCCGTGAAGTCATAGTCCGAAAAAAAGAATACGAAATTTATGGCCCTATGGTAGATCGTGTTTATCTTGATAATGCCATTTATGTTAAAGTTATGTCAAGTGGACGCGATGTAAAAACAGACAATGTAGCTATAAAAAACGGTTTTTACATGGTTTTTGTCGCCCCTGAAAAGGAAAGTACAAAAGATATCAAAAACAAACTCAAAGTAGCTTATGAGGGACTTGATAACAAATTTATCGCTACACTCATACGATCTTGCCAACGCTTTAAAGAAATCATAAATAAAACCCAAGCCACACTCGCTAAAGCTTCTAAAATGAATGTAGTAGTAAAAACAAATTTAGGAGAAGCAAGCGCTGCGCTAAAATTTAACATCAATATAGAATACACTAGAGACACTCAAAAACTCACTCGCGAAAATTCAAAATCAGCAGGAAGCTTTAGAGATACTAAAACTTATATAAATCTTATAGTAGAAAAAAATACAGATTCTCAAATTTGTGAAAAATTACTTGATGATGTTGAAAAATACTTTATTGGTGGAGGTTGATTTCATTAATGCAAGTTATAAAAACTTGCATTAGATTAAAATTTATAATTATATCCTAAATATACACCATAATTTGTTTGTTTAGGATCGTAAAAGTTTGAGCCCACTTTATTTTGATAAAAATTTCTAGAATTATAATGAATTTGCTCTGCTTTAAAGCCTAATTCTATTTCATTATGTGGTGTCAAATCATATAAAGCACCTATTTTCGCTCCATAAAAATAACCGTCAAAATTTTGCGACAAAGATAAAAAGCTTGTTTTTAAGGTAAGATCTGTTCTTGCATATCCTCCATACACACCTAAAACAGCTCTGGTTTTTTCAAAAAGCTTAGGAGTAAAATCATAACCTGTTAAAAATTTATGTGTAGTAAAATCACCTTCGATTTGAATTCTAGGAGTTTTGATAAAATCACTAAATTCATCAGAATAATTATAACCAGCATAAATTCTATGATTTTCATTTAAACGATATCCAAGTTTTAGACCAAACGATGGTATATTACCTGAAATATCTCCATTAAAATTTTGCTTTGTATTCTTATGTTTTAACTCACTTTTTACTTGAGCATGCATCCAAGCTGCATCAGCACCTATAAAAAAACCAGAATTCTCATCTGCTAAAGCCAAATTTGAAAACAAAGTAGCACTTGCGACAATGCTTAATAATTTTTTATTCATAACCTAACTCCTTATAATAAAATTCGATCTAAAAATTTTAGATCTTTTTATATTATATATTCTTCAAAGATTAAATAAGAATTTTTTATAAAATATTTAATCTTTACATAAAAATATGTGAATATTTTACTCAAATATTATTTCGGAACAACTATATCACTACGACATTCTATTACCGTATGCACATTTCCACGCGGGTTAAAATCCCCCACAACTTTAATCCATTTTGGTTTTAGTTTATCTTTTAAAGTATTGTAAATTTCATTGATACTTGCTTCATGTGAAACATTTCTATGCATAAAAGTATTGATATAAAGCTTTATCGCCTTAAGCTCAACCACAAATTTATCAGGCATATATTCAAGATAAATCGTCGCAAAATCAGGATAACCCGAACGCGGACAACAACACATAAATTCAGGCAAAGTGATTTTAATGATATAGTCATTTTTCGCATCATTTGGCCAAATTTCCATATTTTCTACATCAAATTCTTTGATTTCTTTTTCACCATAACGCATAGATTTTCCTTAAATTTAAATTCAAGCAAAAATTATAACAAAATAAGTTTTTAAAACGATTATGATACAGATAAGAAAATGCAATTTTATTGCAACTCACCCCTAGCAAGAGTGAGTTAGCAATAAATTGAAGGCAGTTCAAGCCTAAGCCTAGTATTACAAGACTACCAAGATAGGCTTGCAAAGCAAGGCTTGCTCCCTTAAAGGGAGCAAAAAACAATATTTTATAGAATACTAAGCTTAAATTATTGTTTAAGCTGGATCAAGGTTTGAAGCATTTGATCACTGGTTGAAATGGTTTTTGAGTTTGCTTGATAACCCCTTTGGATAATGATAAGTTCTGTTAAAGAACGGCTCAAATCCACATTTGACATTTCAAGAGCTGAGGTTTTCATCTCACCACGACCCCCTGTTCCTGCTTCACCTACTACAATATTACCACTATTTGCAGTAACTTTGAAAAGGTTTCCGCCGATTTCCTCAAGACCTGAGTTATTAGCCACTGAAGCCATAGCGATTTTTGCCACTGCAAAAGTTTTACCATTGGTAAATTCGCCCAAGATATTTCCTTTATCATCAACGCGGATAGCATCAGGTTTTAAGTTACCCGAAGTATAACCATCGGTTGCTTGTCCTGTTAGAGTTGAAGCAGAGTTTGAGCTTACAAGACCGTCATTGCTTCCGCTTGTTCCAAAGGAAAGTTTGATTTGTTGATTTGGCGCAGCACCATTGTTTGGTGAGAAATTTATAGTTTTTGGTGTATAACTTGCTAAAGATCCATCATTATTAAATCTTGCACTACCCACGATGATGTTCGTAGGACCTTCTCCTGTAGTGTTGATCTCTGCAGGTTCTGGTACACGAATGATCATTTGCCATTCATTACCCCCATCTTGAGTGGTGCTTTGTTTAACAAATTGCACTTCTAAAGTGTGTTTTGAACCTAAAGAATCATAAATTTCAAGTCCAGCTGAGAAAGAACTCATCTTAAGTTGTTCACTTTCTTTGATAGAGCCACCCACTGTTAAAGGACCATCCCAAGCTTTAAAGATAGCTGTAAAAGCATCGTTGGTACTTACTGTTCCAGCCTTGTTAGAATAAGCAGTGATATTAAAACTCATATTTTTTGGATTTGTTGTTTGTGTTGTTCCTGCACCACCATTTCCATTATTAAAAGCATTAGCTGGAATTTCTGATTTTTCATTAGCATTAGAAATAGCAAAATGTCCACTTGAATTTACCACAACTTTTACACTTTGATTAATATCATCTAATGAAAAAGATCCACTTCCATCATAATCTACCCCATATCTTGCATCTCTTTGCAAAAGCTCTCTTAAATCTTCTGTGGTTCTAAAGGTTCTTGCATTTGTATTTAAAAGTCTACCATTTACTGCATCATAATAAGCTCCTGAAGCAGGATCCGTTGGTCTTGTATTTTGGACATTATCATTATCTTTAAAAGAAGGGCCTCCATCAGGATTATACATAGGACCTATATCTACAGGATTTGAACTATAAATATATTTATGAGCTGTAATAACTTCTACTCTATCAGTTCCTGTTAATGTAATTTTTGTAGCTGGACCATCTGGAGGAGTTGGATCATATGCCACTTTATCAGCTGTCCATAGAGAAGTTCCATTTTTTTCAATAGCAGGAATTCCTGTTTGAGAAAAAGTAAACGATTTTTTTTCTGCGTTCCAAGTAGCGTTCCAAATCTCTCCAGCTGTATTAGTAGAAGCGACTACAAGATTTATATTTTTCATATTATCCGTAGTGCCATCAGAATTTGTATTGACAAAATCTATACCACTACCATCAGCATTTTTAACGGCTTTTACTCCTGTTCCTTCTCTAGTATCTGTTGGTGCAGTGAAAGTATTAATATAAGCAATCGCTTCATCTATACTTTGGATATTTTCATTTTGAATTCTAACTCCATTTAAAGTTATATCTAAATTTACTTTTTGATCTGCTGTTCCCCAAAAGGCTGAAGTTTGATTTTGCTGTAAATTTGGATCAAATACATTAAATCCTATTTTATTTGTTGAATATTTTGCATCCGCATAAGATACCCAAATTCCTTGTCCATCTCTTAGATTTAGCCCTGTTCCTTTTGCATTAAACAAAGCTCCTGCATCTACGCCTTTTTCAGTTACTTCAACCGAATTTTTAGAAGTGGTATAAAACTGAGTGGTTCCTGTATCATTTTCATCTTCAGCTCTATTAGTTTTAGTATTCCATCCATGAACTGAGTCAAGTCCGTATAAATTCGTGCTTGAAGTTCCTATATTTAAACCACTATTTAAATTTGCTTTGATAGCTACTTCAGTTGATTTTGCTGCAGGGATATGCATACCTGGATCGATGAAAATGTTTTGTGGAGTTCTTGAGCTATCTATGGTTTGATCATCCCAGTTGATATTCCATCCTTGCACAACAAAACCGGCATTGTTTACGAAATTCCCATAAGCATCAAGTTTAAAATCTCCGCTTCTTGTAAGATAGTTTGTAAGACCACCATCATCACTCACCATGAAAAAACCATCACCATTGATAGCAACGTCAGTGTTTTTATCTGTAGTTTGAACTGAACCTTGAGAGTGAATTCTTGTAGTAGAACTTACTGAAACGCCAAGACCGATTTGAAGTGGGTTTTGTCCACCTCTTCCATCAGTTGGAGTTGTAGCGATTTTTACTGTTTGGCTAAACATAGTTCCAAAATCTGCACGAGAATATTTAAAACCAGTAGTATTAACATTTGAAATGTTATTACCTTCAACATCCATCGCAACTTGATGTGCTTGTAGTCCGCTTACGCCAGACCAAAGTGATCTCATCATCTTAAATCCTTTATAAAATATTGCTTTAAAAATTTAACGCTTTGGCTTTAAAAAACTTTTGCGTTTATGTGAAGTTTTACAAGCAAGTTCTGTTCCAACTTTTGAAATTTTTTATGAAATTTTTAAAAAATATAGAAAAAATTTAAAGGTATTTTGGGAGTTTATGGAACTTTAGGCTTTTGTGTAATGAAAATTACCAAAATCATACCCTAACTCTTAAATTTGCCGCATGAGTTAAAGCCACTGCGATAGCATCTGTGATATCTAAAGGCTTGATATCTTTGCTAAGTCCTAAAAGTCTTTTTACCATAAAAGCAACTTGTTCTTTGGTTGCTTTGGCTTTTCCTGTGACGGCTTTTTTCACTTGTAAGGGAGTGTATTCTGCAAAGTCTCCATGAATTTGAAGAATTTTTAAAGTTAGGGCTCCACGAAATTGTGCGAGTTTTAAAACAGTTTTTGGATTGTAAGCAAAAAAGATATCTTCTATAGCTACCTCATCAAAAGAATGATTTTTAAAAATCAAGTCCAAACCCTCGCAAAGCTCTGTGATTTGATACTGTAAAGTACTTGGCTTTATCTTTATAAGCCCTGCTTCTATGAGAATGTTTTTTCCTTTGTTGGCTTCTATGATAGCATAACCGCAATTTCTTGAACCTGGATCTATACCTAAAATTTTCAAATTCATACCTTTTGAAAATAAAATACAAAAGCGGATTTTAACCTTTTTTTATGAAATTTAAGATAAAATTTATACATTATGCAAAATTTAAAGAGAGATTATGAATCCAAGCCAAATACTTGAAAATTTAAAAAAAGAATTAAGCGAAAACGAATACGAAAACTATTTATCAAATTTAAAATTCAACGAAAAGCAAAGCAAAGCAGATCTTTTGGTTTTTAACGCTCCAAATGAACTCATGGCTAAATTCATACAAACAAAATACGGCAAAAAAATCGCGCATTTTTATGAAGTACAAAGTGGAAATAAAGCCATCATAAATATACAAGCACAAAGTGCTAAGCAAAGCAACAAAAGCACAAAAATCGACATAGCTCATATAAAAGCACAAAGCACGATTTTAAATCCTTCTTTTACTTTTGAAAGTTTTGTTGTAGGGGATTCTAACAAATACGCTTATGGAGCATGTAAAGCTATAATACATAAAGACAAGCTTGGAAAACTTTATAATCCTATCTTTGTTTATGGGCCTACAGGACTTGGAAAAACACATTTACTTCAAGCAGTTGGAAATGCGAGCTTAGAAATGGGAAAAAAAGTCATTTACGCTACAAGTGAGAATTTTATCAATGATTTTACTTCAAATTTAAAAAATGGCTCTTTAGATAAATTTCATGAAAAGTATAGAAACTGCGATGTTTTGCTTATAGATGATGTGCAGTTTTTAGGAAAAACCGATAAAATTCAAGAAGAATTTTTCTTTATATTTAATGAAATCAAAAACAACGATGGACAAATCATCATGACTTCAGACAATCCACCCAACATGCTAAAAGGTATAACCGAACGCTTAAAAAGTCGTTTTGCACATGGGATCATAGCTGATATAACTCCACCTCAACTAGATACAAAAATAGCCATCATAAGAAAAAAATGTGAATTTAACGATATCAATCTTTCTAATGATATCATAAACTATATCGCTACTTCTTTAGGGGATAATATAAGAGAAATCGAAGGTATCATCATAAGTTTAAATGCTTATGCAACCATACTAGGACAAGAAATCACACTCGAACTTGCCAAAAGTGTGATGAAAGATCATATCAAAGAAAAGAAAGAAAATATCACCATAGATGATATTTTATCTTTAGTATGTAAAGAATTTAACATCAAACCAAGCGATGTGAAATCCAATAAAAAAACTCAAAATATAGTCACAGCAAGACGCATTGTGATTTACCTAGCTAGGACACTTACAGCTTTGACTATGCCACAACTTGCGAATTATTTTGAAATGAAAGATCATACAGCTATTTCACATAATGTTAAAAAAATCACAGAAATGATAGAAAATGATGCTTCTTTAAAAGCAAAAATCGAAGAACTTAAAAACAAAATTCTTGTTAAAAGTCAAAGTTAAGTGAAAGGATGTGAAAAATAAATTCTAGAGTGTGAAAAAAAAGAAATTAAGCAAAGTATGATAAAATACAAATTTGATTATTTTGCTTTGAAGAATTTCACAATTTCAACAAGCTTATTATTACAACGAATTTAAATTAAAATAAACCAAGGAGAAAAAATGAAGTTAAGTATCAATAAAAATACTTTAGAATCTGCAGTGATTTTATGTAATGCTTATGTAGAAAAAAAAGATTCAAGCACCATTACTTCTCATCTTTTTTTTCATGCTGATGAAGATAAACTTCTTATTAGAGCTAGTGATTATGAAATAGGTATCAACTATAAGATAAAAAAAATCCGCGTAGAATCAAGTGGTTTTGCTACTGCAAATGCAAAAAGTATTGCAGATGTTATTAAAAGCTTAAATAATGAAGAAGTTGTTTTAGAAACTATTGATAATTTCTTATTTATAAGACAAAAAAGTACAAAATACAAACTTCCTATGTTTAATCACGAAGATTTTCCAAATTTTCCAAATACAGAAGGAAAAAACCAATTTGACATTGATTCAAGTGATTTAAGCCGTTCTCTTAAAAAGATATTACCAAGTATTGATACAAACAACCCAAAATACTCCTTAAATGGTGCATTTTTAGATATAAAAACAGATAAAATTAACTTCGTAGGAACTGATACAAAACGCCTTGCAATCTATACTTTAGAAAAAGCAAATAATCAAGAATTCAGTTTTAGTATCCCTAAAAAAGCTATCATGGAAATGCAAAAACTTTTCTATGAAAAAATAGAAATTTTTTATGATCAAAATATGCTTATCGCTAAAAATGAAAACTTTGAATTCTTTACAAAACTTATTAACGATAAATTTCCAGATTATGAAAAAGTTATACCAAAAACTTTCAAACAAGAACTTAGCTTTTCAACTGAAGATTTTATAGATAGTCTTAAAAAAATCAGCGTTGTAACTGAAAAAATGAAACTTCATTTTAACAAAGATAAAATCATCTTTGAAGGTATAAGTTTAGACAATATGGAAGCAAAAACAGAACTTGAAATTCAAACAGGAGTGAGTGAAGAATTTAATCTTACTATAAAAATCAAATATTTACTTGACTTCTTAACTTCTATAGAAGAAGAAAAATTCACTTTAAGTGTAAATGAACCTAATTCAGCATTTATAGTCAAATCCCAAGGACTATCAATGATTATCATGCCTATGGTTTTATAATAAGAACAAGTAAAAGATAAAGGAAAAATATGCAAGAAAATTACGGTGCGAGTAATATTAAAGTCCTAAAAGGTCTAGAAGCTGTTAGAAAACGCCCAGGTATGTATATAGGAGATACAAACATAGGCGGACTTCATCATATGATTTATGAAGTTGTGGATAATTCTATCGATGAAGCTATGGCAGGACATTGTAATACTATAGATGTAGAAATCACTACTGAAGGAAGCTGTATAGTTAGTGATAATGGTCGTGGTATTCCTGTTGATATGCACCCAACTGAAAATATGCCAACTTTAACCGTTGTTTTAACTGTCCTTCATGCAGGGGGAAAATTCGATAAAGATACTTATAAAGTTTCAGGTGGTTTGCACGGTGTTGGGGTTTCGGTTGTAAATGCACTCTCTAAAAAACTTGTAGCTACAGTTGAAAGAAATGGAGAAATTTATCGTCAAGAATTTTCAGAAGGTAAAGTTATCAGTGAATTTGGTGTGATAGGAAAAAGTAAAAAGACAGGAACAACTATAGAATTTTGGCCTGATGATCAAATTTTTGAAGTGACTGAATTTGATTATGAAATTTTGGCTAAAAGATTTCGTGAACTTGCATACTTAAATCCAAAAATCACTATAAATTTTAAAGATAACCGCGTAGGCAAACATGAAAGTTTTCACTTTGAAGGTGGAATTTCTCAGTTTGTTACAGACTTAAATAAAAAAGAAGCTTTAACTAAAGCAATTTTCTTTAGCGTAGATGAAGAAGATGTGAATGTTGAAGTAGCTTTGCTTTACAATGATACTTATAGCGAAAATTTACTCTCTTTTGTAAATAATATCAAAACTCCAGATGGTGGAACACATGAAGCTGGTTTTAGAATGGGCTTAACTCGTGTGATAAGTAACTATATAGAAGCAAATGCAAGTGCTAGAGAAAAAGATAATAAAATCACGGGTGAAGATGTGCGTGAAGGTTTGATCGCTGTTGTAAGTGTAAAGGTGCCTGAACCACAATTTGAAGGACAAACCAAAGGAAAACTTGGTTCAACTTATGTGCGTCCTATAGTTTCAAAAGCAAGTTTTGAGTATTTGACTAAATATTTTGAAGAAAATCCTATCGAAGCTAAAGCTATAATGAACAAAGCTTTAATGGCAGCTAGAGGAAGAGAAGCAGCGAAAAAAGCTAGAGAATTAACGCGTAAAAAAGAAAGTTTAAGCGTAGGAACTTTACCAGGGAAATTAGCTGATTGTCAAAGTAAAGATCCAAGTGAAAGTGAAATTTATCTTGTGGAAGGGGATTCTGCAGGAGGTTCTGCAAAACAAGGTAGAGAAAGATCTTTCCAAGCTATACTGCCTTTGCGTGGTAAAATTTTAAATGTTGAAAAAGCAAGACTGGATAAAATTTTAAAATCTGAGCAAATTCAAAATATGATTACCGCTTTTGGCTGTGGTATAGGTGAAGATTTTGATCTTTCAAAACTTAGATATCATAAAATCATCATCATGACAGATGCGGATGTTGATGGATCTCATATACAAACCTTGCTTTTAACTTTCTTCTTCCGTTTTATGAATGAACTTGTAACAAATGGACATATTTATCTAGCACAACCACCTTTATATCTTTATAAAAAAGCTAAAAAGCAAATTTATTTAAAAGATGAAAAAGCTTTGAGCGAATACCTGATAGAAACGGGAATAGAAGGTTTAAACTATGAAGGTATAGGAATGAATGATTTAAAAGATTATTTAAAAATCGTTGCAGCTTATCGTGCGATTTTAAAAGATCTTGAAAAGCGTTTTAATGTGATTTCTGTGATACGCTATATGATAGAAAATTCAAATTTAGTTAAAGCAAATAATGAAGAATTATTTAGTGTAATCAAACAATTTTTAGAAACACAAGGACACAATATCTTAAATCATTATATCAACGAAAATGAAATTCGAGCTTTTGTTCAAACTCAAAATGGCCTAGAAGAACTTGTGATCAATGAAGAACTTTTCACTCATCCACTATATGAAGAAGCAAGTTATATTTTTGATAAGATTAAAGATAGAGGCTTGGAATTTGATAAAGATATTTTAGAAGTTCTTGAAGATGTTGAAACCAATGCTAAAAAAGGTGCTACTATACAACGCTATAAAGGTTTAGGAGAAATGAATCCTGAGCAACTTTGGGAAACCACAATGGATCCAAGCGTAAGAAGACTTTTAAAAATCACTATTGAAGATGCACAAAGTGCAAACGATACCTTTAATCTCTTTATGGGCGATGAGGTTGAACCAAGACGCGATTATATTCAAGCACACGCTAAAGATGTAAAACATTTGGATGTGTAAATTTATCATTGAAGAAATGATTTCTTCAATGAGTTTTGCTTTGTAAGAATATAGCTAGAGGAATTCTTCTTCTTGTATCGTATTTTTCTCCATAATATTTTTCAAGATAATTTAAAATTTTTTCTTCATCTTCAGGTTCTATTTCCCAAAGTCCTTCACTATCTTGCATCCATCTTATAGCTGCTAACCAAGCTTTTCTACTTGCGTG
Organism: Campylobacter sp. BCW_6464; assembly: GCF_001762775.1. Classification (NCBI taxonomy): domain Bacteria; kingdom Pseudomonadati; phylum Campylobacterota; class Epsilonproteobacteria; order Campylobacterales; family Campylobacteraceae; genus Campylobacter; species Campylobacter sp. BCW_6464. The sequence continues at coordinate 50,313 of NZ_MJXM01000026.1, forward strand.
CATATTGGTAATGAGATTGGATCCATGACAAGCTAAACAATTTGCTTCCACTAAAGGTGAATCAGGATCGATAATCAATCCTGTATCAGGGTTAATTTCAAGATTTTGAGCCCAACTTGCACTTAAAAACAATGCTAAGATCAATATAATTTTTTTCATACTTAAACTCCATAAACATTAACTCTATGGCATGCATTATTGATATATCCTCCTGGATTCCACTGTGCTAAAACCATAGGTTGACTGTTACCTTGACTATCGATAGCTCTTGCCCAAATTTCATAATATCCTTTTGTTGGTATTGATATTTGAGCACTCCATTTTTGCCATGCTAATCTATTTAATGGTTTTTCTACCTTTGCTTTAGTCCATGTTACGCCATAATCATTGCTTATATAAACTTCACTAACTTCAAGTTCTCCAGCCCAAGCTTTACCTCTAACTTCAAATTTTTTATTTGCTTTTATTTCAGAACCATTTTTGATATTAGTAATTACAGATCTTATAGGCATTGATTCTATGATTTTCATCTCGCCTTTATAATTAAAATCTCCTGGTTTTACCGGATTTACAGGAACTTTATAAGAACCTTCCATTTTTTCACCATCATGAATTTTATTTCTTACTGAAATTTTATAAAGCCATTTACCGCTTGTACTTGCAGGGTAACCACCACAAACAAGTCTAAGTGGATAGCCATTGACTAAAGGAATATCTTTGCCTTCATAAGCCCAAGCTATTAGAGTTTCATCTTGTAAAGCTTTAGAAATAGGAACCCCTCTACTAATAGGTGAAGTTTCTTCACCATTTAATTTTGTATCTATACCATAATATCCAATATACACCGCATCATTTTTGATGCCACAATCTTTTAAAATATCTTTTAAACGCACTCCTGTCCATCTACCACAAGCTACTGCACCATAACCCCATTGAGTTCCTTTTGTGCTAGGTATAACTTCAGATCTACCATTTCCACCGCATTCAACTGTTAAGGCATAAGTATAGGTTTTAAATTTCTTTTTTAAATCTTCTATGGTGTAAGATTTTTTATTGATAATACTTTCTCCATCGATTTCTAAAGTCCAACCTTTATGAAGTCTTTCTTTTATCGTTTCTAGGCTTGGTGGTAAGCCATTATTTCTAACAAAGAAATTTTCAGGTTTTGTAAAATCAGAATCAAGAGCATAAATTTCAGTTTCTGCTGTTAATGGTTTTTCACCATGATAGATAAGATCTTTTTTACCTTCTATTTTAAAATCAGGTAATTCTTTTGCCAAAGCCTTACTTCCTAAAAAATTCTCAAAAGAAAAATTTGACAATACACTAATGCCAAATAAACCAAGTCCTATATTTTTTAGAAAGTCTCTACGATTTTCTTTTTGATTGTTCTGTTTCATTGAAATATCCTTAAATATTTATATAATCTTTTATTTTATTATAAATTTTAAAAATTTAAATAATTAATTATATTAATTATTTAAATTAAAAAAATTAATTATTTTTATAATTTTACATATTAAATAAAATCATCATATGTTCGATTTTTATTACATTTTAACTAAGTTTTTTCTACAATTAAATTTTTAAAATTATTTAAGGAATGATTTTGACTTTACTTACTAATCCTATCATTATCAGTGTTGTTTTGATGACTTTACTTTGTTTGTTTCGTTTTAATGTGCTTTTGAGTCTTTTGATTTCAGCTCTTGTTGCAGGTGTATTTTCTCATCTTGAACTCGTAGATACTATGAATATACTTATAAGCGGAATGAAGGAAAATTTAAAAACAGCTCTTAGCTATATACTCTTAGGGGCCATTGCCGCAGCGATTTCAAAGACAAATTTAACTGCATATTTGATTAAGATAGTAAGCCATTTTATATCTCATAAAAAATATTTATTGCTTTTGTCTATAGCTTTGATTTCTTGTTTTTCTCAAAATTTAATTCCTATTCATGTGGCTTTTATACCTTTGTTAATTCCACCTCTTTTAAGTCTTTTTAATAAACTTAAAATCGATCGTAGAGCGGTTGCTTGTGCTTTAACTTTTGGACTTACTACGCCTTATATGGTTTTGCCAGTAGGCTTTGGACTTACTTTTCAAGATCTTTTAAAAGATAATTTAAATGCAAATAATGTAAGTGTATCTTTAAATGATGTTACAAATACTATGTATTTTGCTGCTATTTGTATGATAACAGGACTTTTTCTAGCGCTTTTTGTGTTTTATCGTAAGCCAAGAGAGTATCAAGAAGTAGAAATTGCTAAAGTAAATTTAGAAAATCTTGAAATGACGCGTAAGGAATGGGGCGTTTTAGCTGGGCTTGTTTTAACTTTAATTTTGCAAATTTTGACTATGAATTTACCTTTATCAGGGCTTTTGGGTTTTGTTTTAATGGTTATTTTGGGTGGAGTTGAATTTTCAAAAGTCAATGAAGTTTTTGATGATGGGCTTAAAATGATGGGTTTTATAGCTTTTGTTATCCTTGTTGCTGCAGGATATGGAGAAGTTTTAAAAGAAAGTGGATCAGTAGTAGAGCTTGTAAATTCAGTCGTTCCTTGGATGGAACAAAGTAAATTTTTAGCAGTATTTTTTATGCTTTTAATAGGACTTATCATCACTATGGGTATAGGTACTTCTTTTGGAACTATACCTATCATAGCTACGCTTTTTTGTCCTATTTGTTTGGAACTTGGTTTTAGTACAGCACTTATTATATTTATCTTAGGAGTAGCAGGAGCTTTAGGAGATGCAGGAAGTCCAGCTAGTGAAACAACCATGGGAACTACTGTAGGATTAAATGCTGATAAACAACACGATCACATTAAAGATACTTGCATACCAACTTTTATTTTTTATAATGGCTCATTATTGATTTTAGGTAGTATTATCGCCATGTTTTTATAATTTTTACAAATCTATCAAAATATTTTTTAATTTATTTATTTTTAAGATAAAAATTATATCGATTTTAAAAAAATATATGCTATAATCCTTTATAAAGCTAACAAAATTTAAATCAGTCTTATAAGGAGAGCAGAATGGATTTAGAAAATATCCTAGAAAGTAATCAAAGCATAGGTTTATATCATCCAAAGAACGAACATGATGCCTGCGGTATCGCTGCAATTGCTAATATACGCGGTATTGCCTCTTATAAGGTTATTTGTGATGCTTTAGAAATTTTGATGAATCTTGAGCACCGAGGTGGTGCAGGAGCTGAAGAAAATTCAGGTGATGGGGCGGGGATTTTGATCCAAATTCCACATGATTTTTTTAAAACTCAAGAATTGGGTTTTGAACTTCCTAAAAAGGGTGATTATGCCGTAGCACAGATGTTTTTATCACCCAATACTGATGCAAAAGAAGAAGCAAAAGAGATATTTTTACAAGGTTTAAAGGATAAAAAACTTGAATTTTTAGGTTTTAGAGAAGTGCCTTTTAATCCTAGCGATATAGGTGTAAGTGCTTTAAAAGCTATGCCTTATTTTTTACAAGCCTTTGTGAAAAAACCAAGTAAAATAAGTGCAGGACTTGAGTTTGAAAGAGTGCTTTATAGTACGCGTCGCCTTATAGAAAAAAGAGCTATTAATGTGCCAAAATTTTATTTTTCAAGTTTTTCTTCACGTACCATAGTTTATAAAGGAATGCTTCTTTCAACTCAATTGAGCAATTTTTATCTTGATTTTAAAGATGTCAATATGAAATCAGCCATCGCTTTGGTGCATTCTCGCTTTTCGACTAATACCTTTCCAAGTTGGGAAAGAGCACATCCAAACCGCTATATGGTGCATAATGGAGAGATTAATACCATACGCGGAAATGTTGATAGTATAAGAGCTAGAGAAGGTTTGATGCAAAGTGAGTATTTTGAAAATTTAGATGAAATTTTTCCCATCATAGCTAAGCCTAGCAGTGATTCTGCAATGTTTGATAATACTTTAGAATTTTTAGCTCTAAATGGTCGCACTTTAGAAGAAGCTTTTATGATGATGGTGCCAGAACCTTGGCATAAAAATGAAAATATGGAAAGCAAAAAGCGTGCTTTTTATGAATATCATTCTTTATTGATGGAGCCTTGGGATGGACCTGCTGCTATAGTTTTTACTGATGGAGTGATTATGGGGGCGAGTTTGGATAGAAATGGTTTTCGTCCTTCAAGGTATTATCTTACAAAAGATGATATGCTCATACTTTCAAGTGAAACAGGGGCTTTAAAACTTGATGAAAAAAATATCAAAGCTAAAAAACGCTTAGAACCTGGAAAACTTTTACTCGTTGATACAGCAAGAGGTAGGGTTATAGCTGATAATGAAATCAAAGAGCATTATGCTAATGCTAAGCCTTATAAAAAATGGCTTAAAAATTTAGTTGAACTTGAAAAACAAAAAAGCGGAGTTTATAAACATCAGTTTTTAAAAGAAGATGAGGTTTTAAAACTCCAAAAAGCTTTTGGTTGGAGTTATGATGAGCTTAAAATGAGTGTGGCTGCTATGGCTCAAAATGGTAAAGAAGCTATAGCAGCTATGGGTGTAGATACTCCTTTGGCTATACTTTCTAAAACTTATCAACCTTTGTATAATTATTTTAAACAACTTTTTGCACAAGTAACTAATCCTCCCCTTGATGCCATAAGAGAAGAGATCGTTACTTCTACAAGGATTTATCTAGGAAGCGAAGGCAATTTATTAAAACCCGATGAAAACAATGCAAAACGTGTAAAAATAGCCTTGCCTGTGATAAGTAATGAAGAACTTTTTGAAGTTAAGGCTTTAAATAAATTTCAAGTTAAAGAATTTTCTATACTTTATGATTATTCTAAAAAAACTTTAGAAAAGGCTTTAGATGAACTTTGTGTTAAGATAGAAGATGAGGTTAAAAAAGGTGTTTCTATTATCATTTTAAGCGATAAAGGAGTGGATGAAAAAAACGCTTATATCCCCGCTTTGCTTGCTGTTTCTGGAGTGCATAATCATCTAGTAAGAAAAAATTTAAGAACACACACAAGTCTTATCATCGAAAGTGGTGAACCTAGAGAAATTCATCATTTTGCATGTCTTTTAGGCTATGGTGCGACTGTTATTAATCCTTATTTGGTTTATGAGAGCATACAAAAACTCATTGCCAATAAAGATTTAAATTTAAGTTATGAAAAGGCGGTAGAAAATTTTATCAAGGCAAGTTCAAGTGGCATAGTCAAAATTGCTTCTAAAATGGGAGTTTCTACCTTGCAAAGTTATAATGGCTCTGCACTTTTTGAATGTCTGGGCTTAAGCTCTAAGGTGATTGATAAATACTTCACTTCTACAACTTCACGCATTGAAGGTATGGATTTAGAAGATTTTGAAAAAGAACTCATTGCTTTACACAAACATGCTTTTAACGATACACATAAGGCTTTAGATTCTAAAGGAATTCATGGTTTTAGAAGTGCTAAAGAAGAACATTTAATCGATCCGCTTGTGATTTTTAATCTTCAGCAAGCCTGTCGTAACAAAGACTATGAAAGCTTTAAAAAATACTCGGCTTTAGTAGATGAAAAACAAGTTAATTTGCGTTCTTTGATGGAATTTGATTTTAGTGAAGCTATCAGTATAGATAAGGTTGAAAGTGTAGAAAGTATAGTTAAACGCTTTAGAACAGGGGCGATGAGTTATGGTTCTATTTCTAAAGAAGCACACGAGTGTTTAGCACAAGCTATGAATAAAATAGGTGCTAAATCAAATTCAGGTGAAGGTGGCGAGGATGAAGAACGCTATGAAATCAAAGAGGGTGCGGATAAAAACTCAGCCATTAAGCAGGTAGCAAGTGGGCGTTTTGGCGTGGATTTAAACTACTTAAGTCATGCAAAAGAAATTCAAATCAAAGTCGCTCAAGGCGCAAAACCAGGTGAAGGCGGACAATTAATGGGCTTTAAAGTCTATCCTTGGATAGCTAAGGCTAGACATTCTACTGCAGGTGTAACGCTTATTTCCCCACCTCCTCATCATGATATTTATTCTATAGAAGATTTGGCTCAACTTATTTATGACTTAAAAAATGCTAACAAAGACGCTAAAATTTCAGTAAAACTTGTAAGCGAAAATGGCATAGGAACGGTTGCTGCAGGTGTGGCTAAGGCAGGAGCGAATTTAATCCTTGTTTCAGGTTATGATGGAGGTACGGGTGCAAGTCCTAGAACTTCTATACCGCATGCAGGAATTCCTTGGGAGTTAGGTTTGGCTGAAACACATCAAACTTTGATTTTAAACAAGCTTAGAGATAGGGTAAGATTAGAAACTGATGGAAAGCTTATGAATGGGCGTGATTTAGCCATAGCGGCACTTTTAGGAGCTGAAGAATTTGGTTTTGCAACCGCGCCTTTGATTGTTTTAGGTTGTACGATGATGAGAGTTTGTCATCTAAATACCTGTCCTTTTGGTATAGCCACTCAAGATACAGAACTTAGAGATCGTTTTAAGGGCAAAGTAGATGATGTGATTAATTTCATGTATTTTATAGCCCAGGAGCTTAGAGAATACATGGCAAGGCTTGGTTTTGAACGCCTAGATGATATGATAGGTCGTGTGGATAAACTCCGCCAAAAAAGTGTGCAAGGTAAAGCAGGAAAGCTAAATTTAGATAAAATTTTAAAATCCTTGCCTACTTATAATAGAACTGCTGTGCATTTTAAAGATTATAAAGACAATAAACTTGAAAAAACGATTGATTATAGAATTTTACTACCACTTTGTAAAAATGCTGTGGAGAAAAAAGAGCCTATCAAACTTTCTTTAGAAGTAGGAAATCAAAGTCGTACTTTTGCAACTATGCTTTCAAGTGAAATTTTAAAAACTTATGGAAAAGATGCTTTAGATGAAGATAGTATCCATATCAAAGCTATAGGCAATGCAGGTAATAGCTTTGGAGCGTTTTTGTTAAAGGGCATTAAACTTGAGATTATAGGCGATAGCAATGATTATTTAGGCAAGGGTTTAAGTGGTGGCAAAATCATAGCAAAAATTTCAAATGAAGCTACTTTTTCGCCTGAAGAAAATATCATCGCAGGAAATGCTTGTTTATATGGAGCAACTGAGGGTGAAGTGTATTTAGATGGTATAGCAGGGGAAAGATTTTGTGTAAGAAATTCAGGAGCTTTGGCTGTGGTTTTAGGAACAGGCGTGCATGGTTGTGAATATATGACAGGTGGGCAAGTTGTAGTTCTTGGAGATGTGGGTGCGAATTTCGCTGCTGGTATGAGTGGGGGCGTTGTTTATATTTTTGGAAGACACAATGAAGCTCATGTAAATACCGAGCTTGTGGATATTAAAGATCTTAATGCTAAGGATGAAAAAGAATTAAAAGCTGTGATAGAAAAACATATCGCTTATACAGATTCTAAAAAGGCTAAAGATATTTTAGAAAAATTCGATAAAAAAGACTTTTTTAAAGTCATGCCAAGAGATTATGAAAAGATGTTAAAAATGCTTGATCTTTGTAAAAATGAAAAAGATCCAAATTTAGCAGCATTTTTGAAAATCACGCAAAAATAAGGAGTAAAAATGGGAAATGCAAGAGGTTTTTTAGACTTTAAAAGAATGGATTTTAAAAAAATTGCCCCTAAGGAAAGGGTTTTAAATTACAAAGAATTTACAACGCTTTTAGACAAGAAAGAACAAGAAATTCAAGGCGGACGATGTATGGATTGTGGTGTGGCCTTTTGTCATACGGGCGTGATGAGCGAAGGAAAAGATATAGGCTGTCCTTTAAACAATCTCATTCCTGAATGGAACGATCTTATTTATCATTCTTTATGGAAAGAAGCTTATGAAAGACTTGAACTTACTAATCCTTTTCCTGAATTTACCGGTCGTGTTTGCCCTGCTCCTTGTGAGGATTCTTGTGTGTGTGCGATAAATGGTACAAGTGTGAGTATCAAAAATAATGAATTATCCATTATAGAAAATGCTTTTAAAGAAAATTTAGTAAGAGTAAATAAACCTAAGCAATACAATGGCAAAAAAATCGCTATCATAGGAAGTGGACCCGCTGGACTTGCTTGTGCTAATACTTTAAATTCACTAGGTTATAAAGTAAGTGTTTTTGAAAGAAGCGATAAAATAGGCGGACTTTTGATGTATGGCATCCCTGATATGAAGCTTGATAAAAGTATAGTTCAAAGACGGGTGGATTTGCTTAAAAAAAGCGGGATTGAATTTAAAGTGAATGAAAATATAGACAGCAAAGATAAGGTTTCAAAACTTCTAAAAGAATTTGATGCTTTGGTGCTTTGTACAGGAGCAAGTAAGCCTATAGATCTTGATATAGAAGGTAGAAAGCTAAAAGGGGTTGAATTTGCCCTTGATTTTTTAACGCAAAATACCAAAACTTTGTTAAAAACAGGCAAGGGTGCAGATACGGCCAAAGGTAAAAATGTCTTGGTTATAGGAAGTGGGGATACAAGTGTGGATTGTATCGCTGTAGCGACAAGACAAGGGGCTAAATCTATAGTGCGTTTTGAAAGAAGTCCAAAAAGACCTTTGCAAAGAAGCCAAAACAATCCTTGGCCTTTAAAAGCTGACATTTTTACTACTGATTATGGTTTAGAAGAAGCCATTGCTGTATATGGCAAAGATCCTAGGGAATATCAAAAAATGACAAAGAAATTTTTAGGAAAAACTCATGTAGAAGGCGTTGAAGCAAATGATTTAAAACGCGAGTTTAAAGAAGGCAAAGCTATAAATGTCGAATTTTCAAATTCTAAAAAAACTTATAAAGCGGATTTAGTGCTTTTAGCTATGGGTTTTAGCGGGTGCGAAGAAGCTATCTCTAAAAATTTTGGAGTGAAATTAGATGAGAAAAACAACATAAGCACAGAAAATTTCCAAACCACTCATAAAAAAATCTTTGCTTGTGGAGATGCTAGAAAAGGACAATCTTTAGTTGTTTGGGCTATAAAAGATGGTATAGAATGTGCTTTGAGTTTGCATCAAAATTTAGCAAAATAATCATAAAAGTTTAAAACTTTTTCGGTGGAGTTTGCAAATTCCAAATTTAGCTATAAGTTCTTTATGAGCTTTTGTGCCATAGGCTTTGTTTTTTTCAAATTCATAACAAGGAAAGTCTTTAGCTAAGAAATTCATCACCCTATCTTTACTAACTTTTGCAAGTATGCTAGCTGCACTTACTTGCAAAATGCTAGTATCGGCTTTGATTTGTGTTTTTATCCCATTTATACCTAGGTTGGTCTTTCCATCATATAAGAAGTTATTTTCTGTTTTAAAATGCTTTTTTATAAGCTTTAAGCCTGTTTTTAAACAAGTGCTTAAGCCTAGTGCGTCGATTTGCTCTGAAGAAAAAGCAAGTATGAGATAGTTTGAATTTTTGATGATGATTTCATAAAGTTCTTCGCGTTTTTTTTCGCTTAGTTTTTTAGAATCACACAACCCATGAAGTTTTTTGTTCAGTTTGCAAGCTGCCATCATCATAGGACCTGCCAAAGCACCGCGTCCTGCTTCATCAATACCAATTAAATTTATGTCAAATTCGTTTAAAAGTTCTTTTGTGTCAAATAAAGTTTTCAAATTTTTCTAAAAAGAAGGGCAAAAATGCCCTTTTATTCTACTATGATATCATTTTTGATTTTTTCAAAAAGCTTATCACCTATGCCTTTAACTTTTTTAAGATCATCAATACTTGTAAAATTTGCTTCTTTGCGGTATTCTAAAATTGCTTTAGCCTTAGCTTCGCCAATACCATTTAAACTTTTTAATTCTTTTAGCGTTGCAGTGTTGATATTTACAGCACCAAAGAGAAAAGCCGTTAAAGCAAAAAATAAAAATAGTAATTTTTTCATTTTATTATCCTTTTATTAAAAAATAATTGTAATATTATCTTAAAAAGGATAAGAATTTCTTAACTTAACCCAAAAATTCGCGTTTAAAATACTCTTTTGGTGCTTTACATAAAGGACAGGCTGCTGGAGCTTTTTTGCCACGATGTATATGTCCACATACTTCACAAACCCATAATTCTTCTACTTCGCTATTAAAAAATTCTTCTTCTTCAAGCATTTTTTTAAGTGCTAGATATTCTCTTTCGTGTTCTATCTCTACTTTACCAATAGCTGTAAATAATCTCGCTATAGCCTTTTTGCCTTCATCTTCAGCAATTTTTGCAAAATTTGGATACATAGTTGTGTGCTCATAGTTTTCACCTTCTGCAGCACTTACTAGATTTTTTGTAGTTACCTCTAAAGGTTTGCCATCAACGATTTCATGATAAGCTTTAAATTCTGCTCTTGCATGCCATTTTTCATTTTCAGCTGCTTCTCTAAAATGTCTAGCAACCGCGTGCCAACCTTCTTCTTCAGCTACATCAGCAAACAAATCGTATTTGTTTCTTGCCATAGATTCGCCTGCAAAAGCTTTCATCAAATTTACTGCAGTTAAATCTGTAGTGATACATTTCATTTCTTCACCACAACAACTAAGTTTACCACCGCCTACATTTTGAACTTCTACTTCATTGCCACATTTTTGGCATTTATAGGTTTCATATTGTCTCATTTTGACTCCTTTTTGATTATCAAAAAGCATTGTATTATAAAAAAATATTTTTGTCAATTAATAATTTTTATCATTTATGAAAATGTATATCAAAATAAATTTCACAAAAATTAAGCTTTGCTAAATATAATTTTAAAAAATTATTATCAGGAGTTACAATGAGAAGCGATGCGATAAAAAAAGGACATTTAAAAGCACCTAATCGTTCTTTACTTCGTGCTTGTGGTTTGAAAGATGAAGATTTTGACAAACCTTTTATAGGTGTAGCAAATAGCTATATAGACATAATCCCAGGGCATTATTTTTTAAATGATTATGCTAAAATCATTAAAGATGAGATACGCAAAAATGGTTGTGTGCCTTTTGAGTTTAATACCATAGGTGTAGATGATGGTATAGCTATGGGGCATGAAGGTATGCTTTATTCTTTACCAAGTCGTGAAATTATCGCAAATTCCATTGAAACAGTGATGAATGCTCATCAACTTGATGCTTTAATCTGTATCCCAAACTGCGATAAAATCACTCCTGGTATGTTAATGGGAGCTTTAAGGGTTAATGTTCCAACCATTTTTGTAAGTGGTGGGCCTATGGCTTCAGGAGTAACCAAAAAAGGAGAAAAGATCAGTCTTAGCTCTGTTTTTGAAGCTGTAGGGGCTTATGAAGCCAAAAAAATTAGCGAAGAAGAATTTAAAGACATAGAATGTTCAGCCTGTCCAAGTGGTGGATCTTGCTCGGGAATGTTTACGGCAAATTCCATGAATACCTTATGCGAAGCTATGGGTATAGCACTAGAAGGTAATGGAACCATTTTAGCTTTAAGCAAAGAAAGAGAAGAGCTTTTAAGAAAAGCAGCGCGTCGTATTTGTGAAATCGCCTTAGATGAGCGTTTTAAAATTCGCAATATCATCACTCAAAAAGCCGTGCGTAATGCTATGGTAGTAGATATGGCAATGGGTGGAAGTAGCAATACTGTTTTACACATGCTTGCCATTTCACGTGAAGCAGGGGTAGCACTAGATATTAAAGATTTAAATTTCATCTCAAGCAAAGTTGCACACATAGCAAAAATAGCCCCATCGCTAAATAGTGTTTATATGGATGATATCCACAAAGCAGGAGGTGTGAGTGCAGTTATGGCTGAAATTTCAAGCAGACAAGGACATATTTTAGAACTTGATGCACTGACTATCACAGGAGAAAGTCTCAAAGAACGCTTAAAAAATGCCAAAATCAAAGATGAAAATATCATTCGTAGAGTAGATAATGCTTACTCAAAAGTAGGTGGACTTGCTATTTTGTTTGGAAATTTAGCTGAGCAAGGTTGTGTTATAAAAACCGCAGGAATAGTTGGAAAAAGAAAATTTAAAGGCAAAGCTGTTTGTTTTAACTCTCAAGATGAAGCTATAAAAGGCATTATCAAAGGCAAGGTGCAAAAAGGAAATGTTTGTGTGATACGCTATGAAGGTCCAAAAGGTGGCCCTGGTATGCAAGAAATGTTAAGTCCTACTTCACTTTTAATGGGTATGGGTTTGGGTGCTGATGTGGCTTTAATCACCGATGGTCGTTTTAGCGGGGCTACAAGGGGTTTAAGCGTGGGTCATATTTCCCCTGAAGCAGCTGAAGGTGGTCTTATAGGACTTTTAAAAGATGGAGATGAAATAGAAATTGATGTAGATGCTTATACCATCCATGCAAATTTAAGCGAAGAAGAAATCGCTAAACGCAAAAAAGAATTTGTATTACCTCAAAAAGAAGTGCCTTCAAGATGGCTTAGAATGTATCAAAAACTTGTTAGCAATGCTAGTAAAGGTGCAGTTTTAGATATGGAATGAAAGGAAACCTTTCATTCTTCTATTTCTTTAGTTATACGATTTCTTATATCTCTACGAACTATTTCCATACCCCACAGCCAAACAATATGGCCAAAAATTTCAGACAGGTGTTCATCAAAAGGAATTTCAGAAAGTGGTGGAACTTCTGCAATTAAAGGCATTACAATAACATGGGCAAAAAGATAAACAAAAAATCCAAAAACTGCACCTTGCCACATAGTAATACGGTGCCATTTTTCCGCTATCATACAATAAGCTACTCCAAAAACAATAGAAAAACCGACATGCACTATAAAAATTGACAAAGGCATTTGCATACCTGAAAACATATAAGTCCAATCAGTAGGTAAGCCTAGTTGTTCTAGAAAAATTTTAGGTGGAGTAACACGTTCTAAAGCATCTGCTGGCCAAAAAATATTGGGATTTCTTGGAGGAAAAGGTACTTCCCAACCCCATTTAACAATAGCTCCGAAAATACCCGCTAATATACCTATAAAAAAGGCTAAAGTATAGCGCTTTTGAAAGTATTTTTTCATAATAACTCCTTTATGTTTTATACAAAATAAAATTTGAATTTATAATATTTTTATTTAAAACATATTGAAAATAGGAGTATAAAAATCTTATTTAAATTTTAAAATACTCTCTTAAACTTTCACAAATTTCAAAAAAATTCACCCCATCTATAGTAGGATTTTCTTTAAAAAACTCATACATTCCTAAAAAACCACTTTCAAGTTCTTTAGACTTTACACCATAGCTTATACTAAGTCCTGCTTCTATATAAGCAGCAATTTTATCGCAGTATTTAAGCGCCTTACCATCTATAGCACCAAATTCATTTTCATTAAAAGAACTTAAACTTCCGCTACAAAGCTCTATTTTAGCATTTTTATAAGTGCGATTTTCAAACTCATTTTTTACAAAATTTGACTCATCGTTTCTACCTTCTCTAATACCTAAAATATAAGAAAACTCAGCCCTTAAACCCTCAGGAACGAAGGGTAAAATTCTTTCATTAATAAGTTTCATTTCATAATCATTTATGATATCATGAAGCCCATCAATACCGTATTTTACAGGGCTGATAATATCACGCGTTAAAGACTCTGGCAAATCATGAAACAAAGCACAATAAAAATTATTCTCAAGTCTTTTATCGCAAGCCTTGATTTTTAGTGAGTAAAAATATCCCAAAATCGCCACCACAAGCATATGTCCTAAAACCGCAGTTTCTGGTATGCGTGGAGTTTGAGCCCAACGCTTTTGAAAGCGAAGTCTTCCGCTAAGATCGATGATTTTGGCTATTTTTTGATTTAAAGCGATTTTTCTAGCTCCTATAAGCTCATAGTAATCTTCTAATTCTTCTTCAACTTTGTTTTTAATCTCATCAATATCATTTAAAAAAGCTGAGGTTTGATAAACTATGTTAAATTCCCATCTTGTAGCAAAATACGAAGCTGCTTTTAAGATAAGCCTTTCTTTAGCGTAAGCATTGCCGTTTAAATACGCTTCAAAACGCTTTAAAAACTCTCCTTCTTCTATATCTTCTATCATAGGTTCGATTTTGCTTAAAACCCAAGCATTAACTTCAGCTTTTTTTTGACGCACGATTTCATGATACACATCAGGGCGTATATCGGTTACTACCACACGACTTAAAAACTCAAAAATTCCCCCTTCTATAATCACTCTCATATCCACATCTTTTTCCATTTTAGCAATAAAATATGCGATGATGAATTTATGAGCTTGTTTGTCAAGCTCAACCAAATTTGCCATTCTTGGATAATCATTCCAACGACTGATAGAAGCGGCTTTAAAAATGTGTTCTATGAGTTTTATGTTTATCATGCTTTTGCCTTTTTTGCAATTTAAATTTAAAAATTTTCGTTAAAATTGCGAAATTATAGCAAATTTAAGGATAAAAATGAGTAAAAAAGCACTTTGTATCATAAGTGGCGGTATGGATAGTACTTTGTGTGCTTATCTAGCCAAAAAAGAAGGTTATGAAATCATCGCTTTGCATTTTGATTATGAACAACGCACTCAAGAGAAAGAAAGAGAATGTTTTAAGCAAATTTGCAAGGCTTTAAAAGTAGAAAAATCTTATATTTTAGATGTGACTTTTATCAAAGATATAGGGGGTAATGCCTTAACCGATAAAAGTATAGACATTCCTAAAAATGAGCTTTGCATAAGCGATACCCCACCTATCACCTATGTGCCTTTTCGCAATGGAATTTTCTTAAGCATAGCAGGATCTTTGGCTGAAAAGGAAAATTGTGAGAGTATTTTTATAGGGGTGGTAGAAGAAGATGGCAGTGGTTATCCTGACTGTACTGATGAGTTTATACAAAAGGCACAAGAATTTATCAATGAAGGTGCGAGTAAGAATTTCAAAGTTTGTATAAAAACTCCGCTTGTTAGACTGAACAAAGCTAAAATTGTAGAACTAGCCTTAAAAGAAAATGTACCTTTAGAACTTACTTGGTCTTGTTATGAGAGTGAAGATGAAGCATGTGGGGAGTGCGATAGTTGTTTGCTTCGTTTAAGAGGTTTTGAAAAAGCAGGGTTTAAAGATAAGATCAAATATAAGTCCTAGTTTTCACTAGGACTTAAAGCTTAGTTTAGAGTATAAAGCTTGTTTGCTCCATCTTGATAAGAAAGAATGTTGATTTTTCCATCTTTAAAGAAAATGCTTCTAGCATTAGTGATAGAGCTTGGGAAAGCGATAGTTTTTACTACTTCTTCCTTAACTGGATCAATTACGGCAATCACATTGTGATTTTTGCTTAGTGCATAAATTTCTCCATCTTTAAAAGTCATAGAAGTTACATAAAGATCGCCTAAAGTTTTACCTTCTTTAAGATTTGCTTTTGGAGTAAATTCTCCTGAAAGAACACGATCTTTTAAAGAAATTTTAGAGATTACAAAAGTTTTAGCGTCTTTGTTGTTTGGAACAGTTGCAAGATAAAGATAATTTCCATCTGTAGTCATGCTTGCTACATGGTTAAATTTTGCTCTTACAGTATCAAGTCTTCCACGACCTAAACCTTCGCCTTGGCCTTTAAATTTATCATTACCTTTTACAAAATCAGCGTATTGTTTAGCGATATCTTCTTCACTTGCATTAGGATTTTTTGCAAATCTTAAGAAAGATTTGTTTGAGCCCATAAGAATGAATTTATCGTTCATATAAGGTATGATGCCAATAATTGGATCAATAGAAGCTGAAAAATAAGGATCAAGCTCAAAACCTTCTTTAACGCTAAAATTATTATCTAAGAAAGCCACATCCCATTTAGAGCTTGCTACAAATTCATTGTTGATATAATCAAGAGTATTGATGGCTTTGTCAAAATTTATAGTTTGTTCATTTGTGATTTTAAGCTCATCATTGATTTTTGCAAATGGAGCATTGTTGATATCATTATCAAATTTTATGCCAAGTTTTTCACTTGCAGGTGCAAAAGCATAATCAGGAGCTTTAACATCGCGCTTTCCTAAGAAAGAAATATTTTGCCATAAACCATTCCAACCTTCTTTACTCCAAATGATGTATTTTGGATTTAAGCTAAATCTTACAGGATCGCCTTGTCCCACATAAGGAGGAATTCCTGTGCTTACAAAAGCTTGGAAAACATTTGAAGCTACTACAATCGCACTGATAACTACAGCTGCGAGAGAAAATTTCGTATATTTTCTAAATTTTTCTCCATTTAATTCTGCTTCAAAAGCATTAAATTTAGGAGCAAAAGCAAAAATCACACCTAAAAGCAATACAACAGCCCAAAATACCACTTCAGCCCAAAAATAAGTATGGATACCAAAAACTGCTAAACCAAAACCTTGATCTAAATCTCTATGAGCGTGATTGCCATAGTGAGCAAAAGATTGATAAAGGCCTACTGCTGTCATGATTAAAAGAGCAGCAAGGTATTTACCTTTCATACCATAACGAACAATGAAAAGCGCCATCACACCGATAAAGATCATTGCTTCTCTTTGTCCCCAGCAAAGTGTGCAGGGACTATCACCCAACATATAACCAAATACAAAATTTGCAATACCTACAGGTAAGAGTATGATCAAAAAGCCTGCTAAACACATTAGTGTGTAGAAATTTTTTGTTTTATTGATTTCGTTCATTTAGCCCTCCCTTACAGATTCATTATTGTTAATAGTGCGCCTGTTTTGTGGCCAACATAGAAAAAAACCATTAAAAGCCAAGCTACCATTACTAAACCAAAAGCCAAATTTTCTTTTTCTGGTTTTTTGATAATCAGTATCAAGGCGATTAAAACTAATAAAAGTTCAAGAAACTCCATAGTATCTCCTTATGAAATAAAAACCGTTAATTTTACTTTAAAAACATAAATTAAAGATAAATTTTTTATTAAAATTTCGTGTTAATTTAAATTAACACGAAAAAAGTTACTGAAAGCTACTTAATTTTTCAGAGAGTTTAGACGCACCATTTAGAACATTTTGAGAGATATTATTGATTTCGGATGATAAATCTTTAACAGAATTTGCAAGTTCATTAACCTTGTCTATGCTTGTTCCTAGGATAAGCATTTTATCTTTTACTTCCATGCTTTTATCTTTCATGGTTTGGGTTGATTCTATAGAGCTTTCTAGTTTATGCATAGAATTTACAAGTTCTTGTTGTAAATCATTGGTTTTTAAAGAGGTTTCTTTCATAGAATCATGGATAAGATCCATCAAGGCTTTGTTGTCATTGATTTGTTGGACTATAGCATTAACAGTAGCATTTATATTTAAAAGAGATTTACTTGTTTTATCGGCAAGTTGACCTACTTCATCAGCAACAACTGCAAAACCCCGTCCATGTTCGCCCGCTCTTGCAGCTTCAATAGCTGCATTCAAGGCAAGTAAATTGGTTTGATCGGCTATATCTCTAATAGAACTTGTAATTTCTATGATATTATCTGCACTTTGAGTTAGATTATCCATATTGGCTACTATATTTTGCTCTTTTTCATTATTTTCATTTATTAAATTTACAAGTTCAGATAGAGTAAGTTCTACCTTATCCATCAGTATGTGCATATCTTGCATATTTTCTATGCTTTCTTGTGCTAAATTTCCCGCAAGATTGATATGATCATCTAGGACATAGGTGATTTCTTTAACGCCTTGAATTTGTTCATGTTGTGAATTAGAACTGTTTTCAAGCATCATAGAGTTGTTTTTGAGCTTTTGTGAATTTTGATGACTTGATTTAGCATTTTCTATGGCTTCTATGATTGAGTTTTGAACGGTGGATATAAATGAATTAATATATTGAGCACTTTGTCCAAGTTCGCTTTTTGGATCTATATTTAAACGAGAGTGTAGATTGGCTTCTTTACTAGCTAAATTAGCGCTTAGTTTTTCTAAAGTATGAATTGGCATGATGACTTTTTTTAGTGTTAATAAAATAAAAAATACAAATAATACAAGAGTGATTCCAAATACTGTTAAAGCGATATAAAATTTAAATAAATTAGATTGTTCTACAGCATTTTGAGTGAAAGCGTTAAGTTGTTTTAACTCTTTCATAAGAGAATTATTCTCATAAATAGAAGAATTATCTTGCATAATAGAAATCTGTTTTACAATCATTTTATAGTGTTTTAGAAAAAGTTGTAAATTTTCACTTTTTGTATCGTTTTTGATTTCTTTCATAAGGCTGTTGAGTTGATTGAGTGTTGTTTTTTGCAAAATACTTTCAGTTGAAAGAACGCTTAACATAGAACTCATTGTTCTATAGTTGTTTTTATTTGTTTCATGGTTTTGTTCTAATTCTTCAAAATAATTTTTAGCTAACTCAAACAAATAAAGTTTTGAATTTACCGCTATGGAATTTGCGGATTTGAAATAATTAAGCTGGATTAGTTTGGCATTAAAAATTTCTTCCGCTTTGCTTATATCAATCCCAAAAGTTTTAAGTTTTTTAAAGTTTTCTTGCATTTTTTTTATTGCTTGAACACTTGGATCATAGTTAATAAAATTAAAACTATTTTGAAAAACGGAATTGATTTTTTCATCTGAAATTTGTAGCTGTTGAACTATGTTTATTAAGTCTTTATTATCTTTAGATGAGGAGTAGTTGTTAAAAATAATACCTAGCAAAACAAGAATAAAAGCTAAAACTAGCGTAGATAAAATAATAAATTTTATCAAAAATGAACTTTTTTTATTTGTCATGATATTCTCCTGTCAAGCTTTCTAGGAATGCAACTATATTATCAACTGTTTTTTGATCTAAAAATTTTCCTAGTTGATAGTAAGCCATAAACTGAACACAAGCATCTAAAGTAGGTATAGAACCATCATGAAAATAAGGCGCGGTTTTGGCTATATTTCTTAAACTAGGAACCTTAAATATCATTTTATCAGCTTCTCTTTTTGTGATTTCATAGCGTCCTAAATCTTCTTGATTTGGGTATTCTTCAAAAATACCGATTTTTTGAAACATATTTCCACCTATATTTTGACCTTGATGACAAGAAATGCAGCCATTAGCTTTAAAATCTTCATAACCTTTTTTAGCTTGAGCTGAAATAGCATTTTGATCTCCGCTAAGATAGCGATCAAAAGGAGAATTTGGAGTGATTAAGGTTTTTTCAAATTCTGCAACTGCAAGAGCTATGTTTTCTACCGTAACTTCTCCATAAAGTTTTTTAAAAGTTTTTACATAATCTTCATTAGAATTAACTTTTTGTAAAAGAAGTTCAGGACTTAGTCCCATTTCTTTTGGATTAAAAAAAGGCACTTTTGCTTGTTCTGCTAAATCTTTGGCTCTGCCATTCCAAAATTGCACAAAATTAAACACAGAATTAAAGGTTGTAGGAGTGTTAAAAGGTTTATCAAGTTGATTATCAACTCCTATTGAAAATTCAAGTCCATCAACGCCGTGTTGATCAAGCCTATGGCAGGTATTACATGAAACTTTTCCATCTTTGGATAAGCTTTTATCCATATAAAGACTTTTTCCAAGCTTAGCTTTTTCTTTATCATAAGGGATGGAATTTGGAATAGGGGTTATCATATCTACTGCAAAGACTATATTTGCATAAGATAAACATAAAATTATTATTATTTTTTTCATAATAAATTTCTACCTTAAGTTTAAATTTCTCAGAATGTCATTATACTTTAATTTTGGTAAATTGTTTAATATATTGATATTTTTTATTTAAAGTTTTTTTATTTTATTGCAAAGTTCTCCTAAATTTTCTATGACACAACGTACTTTATCTCCTGATTTTAAAAAAGTAGGTGGATTTAACCCCATGCCCACTCCACTAGGAGTTCCCATAGATATAATACTTCCAGCTTTTAAAAGCATGCCCGCGCTAAGTTCTTCTAAGACATAAGCAATATCAAAAATAAACAATTGGGTGTTAGAGTTTTGGCGCAGTTCATCATTGACATAGCTTTGAAGTTGGAGTTTAGGAGGATAAGAAATTTCATCTACACTTGTGATATAAGGTCCCATTATAGTGCTACCTTCAAGACTTTTTGCTCGGTAGAATTGTTTGTGGCGTTTTTGAAGTTCGCGAGCTGAAATTTCATTGATAATAGTATAGCCAAAGATATAATCTTTTGCATCTTTAGCTTTGATTTTATAAGCATCTTTACTTAAAATAAATGCAAGCTCACATTCATAATCAAGCTGAGAAGTTACATCTGCATGTAAAGGTATATCACCAAAAGGTGGCGTAGCTTGATTGCAGCGTTTTCCAAAATATACAGGATATTCTCTTTCTTCAAATTTTTCACCCTTAAATTTGGCAGATTCTTTGGCATGATCTAAAAAATTAATCCCAAGACATATAATATCTTGACGAGGTTCTATAATAGGAGCTAGATAATCTTCTTTTGGAATTTCATAGGCTATTTTAGAATCCAAGTCTGTAAGCTTGTGTTTAAATTTATCAAAATAGATAATAAATTCATTCATATCGTTAGTTTCAATGCCAAGATCAGCAAAACTTACAATTTTTCCACTAGAATTTAGTACTCCTAGATTGGGTTTTTGATCCTGTATAAAATTAACAAATTTCATTAGAAAATCTCGCTTTTTTATTTAATTATACTTAAAGTTTTAGCAAGAATTATTTTTTTGTTTTAAAATTTGGTAAAAAAGTGATTGATTGTAGCGTAGTGAAACATCATTTTATTTTATGGAATTGTTAAAAATTTCTTTTATATTTATTTTTGAGTTGATATCAAAATTTTGATTTTTATATTGAAATTTCAAACGATAAGAATGCAAACACAAACGCAAGGCACCTGTAAGTTTTAAGCGTTCTTTAGGATTTAATTTTTCATCTAAAATACTTTCGATTTGTTCTTTGCTAAGCCCATAAAGTGGATCGCCTAAAATGGTATGATTTTTATAATGCAAATGTACTCTTATTTGATGTTGTCTGCCTGTTAAGGGTTTGCAAAGTAAAAGAGTAGCGTTGATTTTAGGAAAGTATTCTAAAATTTCAAATTCAGTGATAGCTTGTTTTCCTTCTTTGCAAATTTGCATTCTTGTTTTTACATCATCGTAGTTTTTAGTTAAATTTATAGCTTTATCAACTATAAAATTTTCTTCTATTTTTCCATGAGCTAGAGCAAGGTATTCTTTTTGAACCAGTTTTTTTTCAAACAAGCTTTTAAGATCAATTTGAGCTTTTTTATTTTTGGCTATAAGTATAAGTCCGCTCGTTTCTTTATCAAGCCTGTGTGCTACGCAAGCCTCTTTTCCCCAAAGATGCCAAATTTCATCACTAAGACTGTATTTGCAATGTCTACCATTTGGATGGCTTAAGATCCCACTTTCTTTTTCAAGTATGGCAAAGTCTTCATTTTCAAAGACAATTTCTACTCCTTTGGGATTGTTTTTATAGACTATAAGCTCTACTAAACCATTTAAAATTTTATTCTTTTCTTCTACTAAAATTCCATCACAAAAAAGTCTTTTTTTGTCTATGAGTTTTTGTGCTTCATTTATGCTAATTTTTAAATTTTCCATAAGGACTTGAAACGCCTTTTTTCCATTGTTTGAGAGTTTTATTTTTATGTAGGCCATTTAATAACTTTCTTAGGATAATTTGATATAATTTCCGTTTTTTAAATATAAAATTATAGCTAAAAAGGTTTCAAAGATGGTTGAAAGATATAGCAGAGAAATCATGGCTAAAAAATGGGACATGCAAGCAAAATATGATGCGTGGTTAAAAGTAGAATTAGCCGCTGTAAAAGCTTGGAATAAACTCGGTCTCATTGATGACACAGACTGCGAAAAAATTCTTAAAAATGCAAAATTTGATATTGCAAGAATAGACGAAATAGAAAAAACCACAAAACACGATGTTATCGCTTTTCTTACAAGTGTAAGTGAAAGTTTGGGAGAAGAGAGTCGTTTTGTGCATTATGCAATGACAAGTTCTGATTGTATAGATACAGCTGTTGCTTTACAGATAAAAGAGAGTTTGGAGCTTATTTTAGAAGATGTTTCTTTGCTTTTAGAAGTGATCAAAAAGCGTGCTTTGGAGCATAAAAACACCTTAATGGTAGGAAGAAGTCATGGAATTCATGGAGAGCCTATCACTTTTGGTTTGGTGTTAGCTATTTGGTATGATGAAATTTTGCATGCAAAAGAGCTTTTAGAACATGCAAAAGAAGTGATAAGCTATGGAAAAATCAGCGGTGCAATGGGAAATTTTGCTCATGCACCTTTGGAATTTGAAGAAGAAGTTTGTAAAAATTTAGGTCTTAAAGCCGCTCCTGTTTCAAATCAGGTGATTCAAAGAGATCGTTACGCTCAAGTTATTTCTGCTATTGCGATTTTAGCTTCAAGTTGTGAGCAAATCGCTGTAGCCATAAGACATTTTCAAAGAACTGAAGTTTATGAGGCTGAAGAGTATTTTAGTGTAGGACAAAAGGGAAGTTCAGCTATGCCACATAAAAGAAATCCTGTTTTAAGTGAAAATATCACAGGGCTTTGTCGTGTGCTTAGATCTTTTGTAACTCCAGCTTTAGAAAATGTTGCACTTTGGCATGAAAGAGATATATCTCATTCTAGTGTCGAAAGATTTATTTTGCCTGATGCTTTTATCACGGCTGATTTTATGCTTATGCGTCTTACAAATATGATTGATAAGCTTTTGGTTTATCCTGAAAATATGATGAAAAATTTAAATCTTACAGGCGGGCTTGTATTTTCAGGGAGGGTGCTTTTAGAGCTTCCATTTAAAGGCATTAGTCGTGAAGAAGCTTATAAAATAGTTCAAAGAAATGCTATGAAAGTTTGGGCGGATTTGCAAAATGGCAAGGCTGCTATCAATGAAAAAAATGAAAGTTTGTTTTTGTTGGCACTTTTAGAGGATGAGGATTTAAGAAAAAGTTTGAGCGAAGAGGATGTAAGAAAATGTTTCGATTATAACTACTATACAAAAAATGTTGATGCAATTTTTAAAAGAACATTTAAATAAAAAGCAAGGAAGGCAATGAAAGTTATTAAAAGAAATGGTCGCACAGAAGAATTGGATATTTCTAAGATCAAAAAATGCACCTCTGATGCTGTAAAAGATTTAGAAGGTGTGAATTTAAGCGAACTTGAACTCGATGCAAAGATTCAATTTCGTGATGGAATTTCAACTGAAGAAATTCAAAAAACTTTAATTAAAACTGCAGTAGATAAAATAGATATTGATTGTCCAAATTGGACCTTTGTTGCAGCTAGACTTTTTTTATTTGATTTATATAAAAAAGTTAATGGTATGAATCGCTATAATCATTTGCGTGAGTATTTTGAAAAGGGCGAAAAAGAAGGAAGAATTTTACTTGGTCTTAAAGAAAAATACGATTTAGATGATTTAAATGCTTATATTAAACCTGAACGCGATATGCAATTTACTTATCTTGGTATTAAAACTTTATATGATAGATATTTGATTAAAGATAGTAAAGGTATGCCTATAGAACTTCCTCAACAAATGTTTATGGCCATTGCGATGTTTTTAGCGCAGAATGAATTTAATCCTCAAGAATGGGCGAAGAAATTTTATGATTTAATTTCTAAATTTGAACTCATGCTTGCAACTCCGACTTTATCTAATGCAAGAACAACGCGCCATCAGCTTAGTTCTTGTTATATAGGTTCAACTCCTGATAATATTGAAGGTATTTTTGATTCTTACCAAGAAATGGCTTTGCTTTCCAAATTTGGTGGCGGTATAGGTTGGGATTGGTCTAAAGTGCGTGCTATGGGTGGAAGCATAGATGGACATAAAAACGCTGCAGGAGGGATTATACCTTTCTTGAAAATTACTAATGATATTGCCGTGGCAGTAGATCAACTAGGAACCAGAAAAGGAGCTATAGCCGTTTATATAGAACCTTGGCACATGGATATAAGTGATTTTATTGATTTGCGTAAAAATTCAGGTGAAGAAAGACGCCGTGCTCATGAACTTTTCCCTGCTTTATGGATCAATGATCTTTTTATGAAGAGAGTAAGAGCTAATGATAAATGGACTCTTTTTGATCCTGCAGATACAGCGGATTTGTGTGATTTATATGGCGAGGCTTTTGAAAAACGCTATGAAGAATATGAAAAAGATGAAAGCATTACCAAAGAAATCGTAGAAGCTAAAGAGCTTTGGAAGAAAATTTTGCTAAATTATTTTGAAACAGGCTTGCCATTTTTATGTTTTAAAGATAGTGCTAATAGAGCAAATCCAAATGCTCATGTAGGAATTATTAGAAGTTCAAATTTATGTACTGAAATTTTTCAAAATACCGAGCCAAATTATTATCAAATTAAAGTAGTTTTTGAAAATGGAGATGAGCTTCATTTTGATGAAGAGCAAAAGGTTGTGATCGATGGGGGATATGAAAAACCAGCCAAAAAAATATCAACTTTAGATAGCATTGATGGTAATAAAGTTTATATAGTGGAAAAATATAAAAATGATGGAAAAACAGCCGTTTGTAATTTAGCAAGTATAAATCTTAGCAAAGTGTATACTAAAGAAGATATAGAGCGTGTTGTGCCAACGGCTATTCGTATGCTTGATAATGTAATTGATTTAAATTTTTATCCTCATAGAAAAGTAAAAGATACAAATTTAAAATCTCGCGCCATAGGTCTTGGAGTCATGGGTGAGGCACAAATGCTTGCTGAGGCTAAGATTCATTGGGGAAGTGATGAGCATTTAAATAAAATCGATGAAATCATGGAGCAAATTAGCTTTGAGGCTATTAATGCGAGTTCAAATTTAGCTCTTGAAAAAGGTTCTTATGAAGATTTTGAAGGATCAAACTGGAGCAAGGGGATTTTTCCTATTGATGTAGCAAGTCCTAAGGCTAAAGCTTTAACTTTAAGAGAAGGTTTATTTGATCAAAGTGAATGCGATTGGGTTAAACTTAGAGAAAAAGTTAAAAAAGATGGTATGAGAAATGGTTATTTGATGGCCATTGCGCCTACTTCTTCTATTTCTATCTTGGTGGGTACTACGCAGACTATAGAACCTGTTTATAAAAGAAAGTGGTTTGAACAAAATTTAAGTGGTATGATACCTGTTGTTGTGCCAAATTTAAGCCTTGATACTTGGCAATACTATACTCCAGCCTACGAACTTGATCAAAAAATTCTTGTAAAGGCTGCTGCTGTGCGTGGTAAGTGGATCGATCAAGGGCAGAGTTTAAATATCTTTTTGTCACTCGATAAAGCAAGTGGGGGATATTTAAATGAAATTTATCAACTCGCTTGGGAGCTTGGAGTAAAATCTACTTATTATTTAAGAAGTGAAAGCCCTGATAGTGAAAAAGTCAATGTTGCAGATCGTAGCATAGAATGTGAAGGTTGCCAATAAATACTAAAACCCAATGAAAAGCATTGGGTTTTAAAAGATTAAGAATTGTAAATTTCTTTATCTAGAGCTTTTAGATTTTTTGCAGTACAAAGTGCCGAAGTCATAGCTCCTGAGACATTGCTTGCTGTTCTTGCCATATCTATAATAGGATCTATGGCTAAAATCAAACTTAGCATGACAAAATTATTACCAAATCCAATCCCTGCTAGCATAATAGAAGCTGCCATAGTTGCACTTCCAGGTACTCCAGCTATACCCAAGGATCCAATAACAGCTACCAAAACTATCATTAAAGCAAATGTAAAATCAATATGTGTATGTGTAGCAAAAGCTACAAAAACTGCCGCTAAAGCTGGAAAATATCCCGCACAACCATTAAGTCCTGTTGTTGTACCTATAGATGCTACAAAATTAGCTATAGCTGAATTAACTCCAAATTTATTTTGCAAAGTTGAAGTGGTCATAGGCAAAGTGCCCAAAGAAGATCTTGAGCTAAATGCAAATAACCATACAGGAAATGCTTTTTTTGCATATTTTATAGGGTTTAGCCCTTGTGAAGCAAGAAGTAAAAAATGCACCCCGAACATCATAAACATAGCTATATAAATAAGCATTATAAAAAGTCCAGCTGTTTTGATAGCTTCAAAACCATTGCTTAAAAGCACATTAGCCATCATACAAACTACAGCATAAGGCATAAATCTAATAACTGTAGCAGTCATGTTCATCATAATATTATAAAAGGTTAGGATAAAATTATGAAAACTTTTAAAGGCTTGTTCATACTCTTCTTTTGTAGAAATTTTTTTAGCACTAATTCCTATAAAAAAAGAAAAAATGACAATAGCTATAATATTTTCTTTATTAATAGCTGTAATGATGTTGCTAGGTATTAGCCCTAGTATAATATTTGAAAAAGTTTGAATTTCGCAAATTTGTTTATCTCCTTCATGTATAGCAAAATTGCTTCCTAAATCAAAACTATAACCTAAAAATATACCCAAGGTTGCAGCTATGGCTGTGCTAAAGAGTATCCAAAAAAGACTTATTCCAAGCAAGGAGGATATTTTGATATTTTTATCAATTTCTATAATTACTTTTATAATGCAAATGCTTACAAGGGGAACAACCAACATTTTTATAAAAGCTACAAAAACAGAACTTACAAATGCAAACCAATGTTTTGTTTCACTATACCAAAGAATATTACTTGCTTCTTTAGCATCTGGAAAATTTGCCAAATATTGCAAAGCAAAACCAAACCCCAAACCCATTAAAAGCGCAAATAGCATGCGAAGAGAAAAATTGATTTTTATATCCCGCATTTTTTTTAATGCGTAAAAAACAACACAAAGCATAGTAAGAGTAGTTATAGTATGAGCTTGTGAAATCATTAGAAAATCTTGAAAAAATTGTTTATCCATAAAAAGTCCTTATAAGAAACTATAATCAAGCACAAGGTATATGAAAATATACTTGCATAAAGCTTGATTTTATAAATGGTAGCATAAAAATATTTTAAATAAGATAAAATTAGTATGATTTATTCTATATCTTTATGTAGGCAATGTTCAAATATAAATTTGTGTTCTTGTGGTAAGGCTTCAAATAAAGCATTTGCTAAATTTCTAATCTCCCAAAGAGCTGATTTTGAACTACGCAAAGATATGAAATTTTGTAAACTTCTTGCATTAATTGTTAGTGTAAGTTCGGTTTTATAGCTTTCTGGTAAGCAGTATTTGGCTATATCTAGACTAATGCTTTTTTGTAAAATAGTGCGTAAATTTTCTAAGGCTTTAATGCTTGCGTTATCAACCTCTTCATTACCACAAAGCACAAGATAACGGCTTGCATTTTCAAAATCTCCTATTTTAAATTCAGCTTCATTGCGAAGTTCTTTTAAGGTATAACGTGTGCTTTTTACACTAGGGCTAGTGTGACGGTGTCTTGCAACTTCTTGCAAACAAGCTCTTGAAATTCCTTGTATATAAAAAGTATAGTTTAGATGTTCTAAGGTTGAAGCGTGTTTGAATTTATTGCCCACGCGATCGATAAGTTCTTTATCTTTTTCGCCACCGCAATCGCCTTTTTCAAAGCTTTGCCAACAAGTTCTTGTTGCATGAGAACAAATAGATAATGGAGTGTGAAAAAGTAAAGTGATTTGCATGCTTATTCCTTTTTTGATAAAAATATTTTTTATAATTCTTGCATTTTTTACTTAAAATTCTAATGAAATAAAAAGTTTTATCAAGCTATAATTAGATAAAAAAATAAGGCTTATTATCAATGAAACAAACAAAATATATTTTTGTAACAGGCGGAGTTTTAAGTTCTTTGGGTAAAGGGATAGCTGCTGCTTCTATCGCAACACTTTTAAAAAATTCAGGGCTTAAAGTGAGTATTTTAAAAGCTGATCCTTATATCAATGTCGATCCAGGCACCATGAGTCCTTTTGAGCATGGGGAAGTTTTTGTAACTGATGATGGAGCAGAAACGGATCTTGATTTGGGACATTATGAGCGTTTTTTGGATGAGAGTTTATCTCAAGATAATAACTTTACTACAGGACGCGTTTATCAAAGTGTGATTGAAAAAGAAAGGCGTGGAGAATATCTTGGCAAAACCATTCAAGTTATCCCTCATATAGTAGGAGAAATCAAAGATCGCATTAAAAAAGCAGGAGAAGGCAAAGATATACTCATCGTTGAAATAGGCGGAACTGTTGGGGATATAGAAGGCTTGCCTTTTTTAGAAGCTATTCGTGCTTTGCGTTTGGAAGTGGGTAAAAATAATGCTATGAATATTCATCTTACTCTAGTACCGTTTATCAAGGCTACAGGAGAATTAAAAACAAAGCCAACTCAACATAGTGTAGGCGAGTTAAGACGCATAGGCATTAGTCCTGATATGATTATTTGTCGTAGTGAAAAAGCTCTTGATAGAGATTTAAAAGATAAAATTGCTATTTCTTGTGGGGTGGAAAAAAATTGCGTGATAGAAAGTGTTGATGCGGCTAGTATTTATCAAATTCCACTTAATTTTTTAAAGCAAGATATTTTAAGCCCTATTGCTGAAATTTTGGATTTGAAAAATTTAAAACCTAACATGGAAAATTGGGACTCTTTGGTAAAAAGAGTTATAGCTCCAAGCAATGAAGTTAAAATCGCTTTTGTAGGCAAATATGTGGATTTAAAAGAAAGCTATAAAAGCCTTACTGAAGCTATTATACACGCAGGCGCAGCTCTAGATACTAAAGTGGAGTTAAAATGGGTAGATAGTGAAAAACTTGAAAATATGGAAAGTGCTGAAGTATTTAAAGATGTGAGTGGAATTTTAGTTGCTGGGGGATTTGGATATCGTGGTGTAGAAGGTAAGATAAAAGCCATTCAATACGCAAGAGAAAATAAAATTCCTTTTTTAGGAATTTGTTTAGGTATGCAGCTTACTTTGGTGGAAGTTGCTAGAAATGTATTAAAACTTAAAGATGCAAATTCAAGTGAATTTGATGAGAAATGCCAAAATCCTGTGGTTTATTTGATTGATGAATTTATGGATACAAATGGAGAAAAACAAATTCGTACTGCAAAAACTCCTTTAGGCGGAACTATGCGTTTAGGAGCTTATAAATGCGATATTAAGGAAAAATCCCTTTTGGCTAAGGTTTATAATGAAGCAAAAAGTGTAAAAGAACGCCACCGCCACCGTTATGAAGCAAATCCAAAATATAGAGCAGATTTTGAAAAACACGGTTTGATTGTAAGTGGTGAAAGCAAAGGATTGATCGAAGCAGTTGAGCTTAACTGTCATCCTTTTTTCTTGGCTGTGCAGTTTCATCCAGAATTTACATCAAGACTTGAGCATGTTAATCCTGTGATTTGCGGTTTTATCAAGGCAGCTATAAACTATGAAGATAATTAATAAAAATGAAATTAAAAAAATTTTGGCTTCACGCTTTGAAAAAGATTTGCATACCAAACTTTGTGATCTGCCTTTGCCATGCTGTTTAAAGGATGCATATAAAGCAGCTAATCGCATCAAAGAAGCTGTAGAAAAAAATGAGAAAGTCGCCATAGTAGGGGATTATGATGTTGATGGAATCATTTCTTGTGTTATTATGGCAGAATTTTTCGATGATATAGGTTTTGATTATATAGTAAGAATTCCAAATCGTTTTAAAGATGGATATGGATTAAATGCTGAGATTATCAACGAACTTGATGTAAATTTAATAATAACAGTAGATAATGGAATAGCTGCTATTGAAGCAGCCAAACTCTGCAAAGAAAAAAATATAGATTTGATTATCACTGATCATCATATGCCTCAAGATGTTTTGCCTGATGCTTTTGCCATTATCAATCCAAAGCAAAAAGATTGTGATTTTCCAGAAATTGAAATTTGTGGAGCTCAAGTGGCATGGTATTTGATAGCAGCTTTAAAAGAAGTTTGCAAGCTTAAATACGATATGAGTAAATTTTTAGAACTTTTGGCGATTGCAATTATTGCAGATATGATGGAGCTTAGAGATTTAAATCGTGCTTTAGTAAGGCGTGGTATAGATCATATTAACAAATCCAAAAGAGCTGCTTTTAGGGCTATTAAGCATTATTATCAAAAGGATAAATTTGCTCTTGATAATATAGGGTTTTTAATTGCTCCACTTATAAATAGCGCTGGAAGAATGGATGATGCAAGTATTTCTTATGAATTTTTACACACTAAAGATTTTAATAAAGCTTTAGAATATCTAGAGCAAATTGTTAGTTTTAATGAAAGTCGTAAAGATGAAGAAAAACAGCTTTTTGAAGATAGTTTAAATCAAATCGATGAAAACGATTCTTGTATTGTGGTATCGGGTTTAAATTGGCATGAAGGGGTTTTAGGGATTGTGGCAAGTCGTTTAGCTAAATATTTTAATAAACCTGCTTTTGTATTTTCTCAAAATGAAGAACACTTAAAAGGCAGTGCAAGAAGTGTTGGTAAGATTGATATTTTAGCTTTAATTTCTAAGACAAATTCTATATTAAGCAATTATGGTGGTCATAAAGGTGCTGCTGGAATCAGTTTAAACTCTGAAAATTTTGAACAATTTAAAAATAAAATCAAAAAAGAATGTTCGCAAATTTCTGAAAGTGAATTTTTGGATACGGATGA
The DNA here is from genome assembly GCF_001762775.1 of Campylobacter sp. BCW_6464. Lineage (NCBI taxonomy): Bacteria > Pseudomonadati > Campylobacterota > Epsilonproteobacteria > Campylobacterales > Campylobacteraceae > Campylobacter > Campylobacter sp. BCW_6464. Next base: position 80,737 of record NZ_MJXM01000026.1, read on the forward strand.
AATTTTAGGAATCTTAGAACCTAGCGAAATTGATTTTGAAATGCTTGAAATTTTAGAATCTTTTGAACCTTTTGGACATAAAAATCCACGACCTTTTTTTGTTTTAGAAAATCTTTGTGTAAAAAATAAAAAACTTCTAGGTAAAGATGAAAAACACTTAAAGCTTATTTTAACCAAGGAAAATAAAACCATAGAAGCTTTATTTTTTAATTTTGATAAAGAGCCAGAATTGAATCAAAATATTTCTTTGCTTGGAAGTATTTCTAAGAATGAATTTAGAGGATTAGTAACTCCACAATTTGTTATTAAAGAAATTTTATAAATTTTATAAAATTTTTATTTATTATTTATTAATATTATATAAGTTTCATTAATGAAACGAATTTTAACAAAATAAGGGGAGAATTGTGAAAAAGTTACTATTATGTGTATTAGTATTTTTATCTATAGGAGCATGTATGGCAGAAGCTAAACCAAAGATTGCTATTTTAGCAACAGGTGGAACTATAGCGGGTTCTATTGATAGTGCTGTTGCCACAACAGGTTATACAGCTGGGGTTGTTGGTGTAGATGTTTTAATCAAAGCGGTTCCACAAATTCAAGATTTAGCTAATATTAGTGGGGAACAAATAGCAAATATTGATAGTTCAAATATGCGTGATGAAATTTGGCTAAAGCTTGCTAAAGAAATCAATAAGCTTTTTGCTGAAGGGGTGGATGGTGTGGTTATAACTCATGGTACTGATACCATGGAAGAAACTGCTTATTTTCTAAATTTAACCATTAAAAGTGATAAGCCTGTAGTTTTAGTTGGCGCTATGCGTCCATCAACTGCTATAAGTGCAGATGGGCCAAAAAATCTTTACAATGCTGTAGCATTAGCTGCTGATAAAGAGTCTAAGGGCAAGGGTGTTATGGTAGCTATGAATGATAAAATTTTAAGTGCTAGAGGTGTAGTAAAAACCCATAGTTTAAATGTTGATGCTTTCTCTTCTCCTGATTTTGGGGATTTGGGTTATATAGTAGATGGTAAAGTCTTTTTCTATAATAATGTTACTAAAGCTCATGCAAAAAACGCTCCTTTTGATGTAAGCAAACTCACAAGTTTGCCAAAAGTAGATATTCTTTATAGCTATTCAAATGATGGTAGTGGTGTCGCTGCAAAAGCTTTATTTGAACATGGAACTAAGGGCATAGTTGTTGCAGGAAGTGGTGCAGGAAGTATACATGAAGATCAAAAAAATGTTTTAAAAGAGCTTATAAAAAAAGGACTTGATGTTGTTGTAAGTTCAAGGGTTGTAGCAGGTCGTGTTGCTGTGAGTGATTCAGATGAAAAATTAGGTTTTATTAGTGCTGAAGATTTGAATCCTCAAAAAGCAAGAGTTTTGCTTATGTTAGCGCTTACAAAAACAAGTGATCCTAAAAAAATTCAAGAGTATTTTTTAAAATATTAAAATTTTTTAATATTTCTAAACTTAGGGAATTTATCTTCCCTAAGTCAAGCCTTTTAATCCTAATAATAGTATATTATATCTTGCATTTTTTATTATCATTAAAATATAGCCCCCATTTTTTAACCCACCAAATACTTATATAAATACTTACACAAATATTTATATTATTTAATCCTTTATTTAATCCCCTTTTAAGTTTAATTGGTTATACTTTCATTTCCTTTTTTGAAAAAAAGGACTTAAAATCTTTTAAATTATAAAGTTTCACTAACTGAGTAGATTTTATAAATTAACTTTATTTTAGATTTTTTAAGTTTTTAAATTATTTGAGTTTTTAACTTTCTTAATTTTTTAATTTAAAACTAAAAAGCTTTTTTATAAATCTTGTTTTTAATTTAAAAACTTTTCTTTTAAAAATGATTTTTTGTTTTGTTCTTTTAACTTAGTATTGTTATTCAAATCTTATTAGTCAATCTTTGAAATCTAAATAAGTGATCGATTGAGCCAGAAAGATTTAGGCATAAGTAATTATGTAAAATCTATTCAATCTAATTTAAAAAGATTAAAAGCTTTTCTTTTGATCTTTTATAACTTTTTCTTTGAAGAAAAAGATTAAACTATCTATAATTTTTATGGAGAGTTTGATCCTGGCTCAGAGTGAACGCTGGCGGCGTGCCTAATACATGCAAGTCGAACGATGAAGCTTCTAGCTTGCTAGAAGTGGATTAGTGGCGCACGGGTGAGTAAGGTATAGTTAATCTGCCCTACACAAGAGGACAACAGTTGGAAACGACTGCTAATACTCTATACTCCTGCTTAACACAAGTTGAGTAGGGAAAGTTTTTCGGTGTAGGATGAGACTATATAGTATCAGCTAGTTGGTAAGGTAATGGCTTACCAAGGCTATGACGCTTAACTGGTCTGAGAGGATGATCAGTCACACTGGAACTGAGACACGGTCCAGACTCCTACGGGAGGCAGCAGTAGGGAATATTGCGCAATGGGGGAAACCCTGACGCAGCAACGCCGCGTGGAGGATGACACTTTTCGGAGCGTAAACTCCTTTTCTTAGGGAAGAATTCTGACGGTACCTAAGGAATAAGCACCGGCTAACTCCGTGCCAGCAGCCGCGGTAATACGGAGGGTGCAAGCGTTACTCGGAATCACTGGGCGTAAAGGGCGCGTAGGCGGATTATCAAGTCTCTTGTGAAATCTAATGGCTTAACCATTAAACTGCTTGGGAAACTGATAGTCTAGAGTGAGGGAGAGGCAGATGGAATTGGTGGTGTAGGGGTAAAATCCGTAGATATCACCAAGAATACCCATTGCGAAGGCGATCTGCTGGAACTCAACTGACGCTAAGGCGCGAAAGCGTGGGGAGCAAACAGGATTAGATACCCTGGTAGTCCACGCCCTAAACGATGTACACTAGTTGTTGGGATGCTAGTCATCTCAGTAATGCAGCTAACGCATTAAGTGTACCGCCTGGGGAGTACGGTCGCAAGATTAAAACTCAAAGGAATAGACGGGGACCCGCACAAGCGGTGGAGCATGTGGTTTAATTCGAAGATACGCGAAGAACCTTACCTGGGCTTGATATCCTAAGAACCTTATAGAGATATGAGGGTGCTAGCTTGCTAGAACTTAGAGACAGGTGCTGCACGGCTGTCGTCAGCTCGTGTCGTGAGATGTTGGGTTAAGTCCCGCAACGAGCGCAACCCACGTATTTAGTTGCTAACGGTTCGGCCGAGCACTCTAAATAGACTGCCTTCGTAAGGAGGAGGAAGGTGTGGACGACGTCAAGTCATCATGGCCCTTATGCCCAGGGCGACACACGTGCTACAATGGCATATACAATGAGACGCAATACCGCGAGGTGGAGCAAATCTATAAAATATGTCCCAGTTCGGATTGTTCTCTGCAACTCGAGAGCATGAAGCCGGAATCGCTAGTAATCGTAGATCAGCCATGCTACGGTGAATACGTTCCCGGGTCTTGTACTCACCGCCCGTCACACCATGGGAGTTGATTTCACTCGAAGCCGGAATACTAAACTAGTTACTGTCCACAGTGGAATCAGCGACTGGGGTGAAGTCGTAACAAGGTAACCGTAGGAGAACCTGCGGTTGGATCACCTCCTTTCTAGAGTACAAAGTAATAAGTCTCACAACTATTACTTCAATATATAAACTCAATTGATTCTTGTTTAGATTTCAAAGATTGATGATAAAGCTAATTGTTTATGGGGAATTAGCTCAGCTGGGAGAGCGCCTGCTTTGCACGCAGGAGGTCAGCGGTTCGATCCCGCTATTCTCCACCATTTATTAAGGGCCTATAGCTCAGCTGGTTAGAGTGCACCCCTGATAAGGGTGAGGTCACAAGTTCAAGTCTTGTTAGGCCCACCATAAAAAAGATTTGAATAAAGAAGCTTTAAAATCTAAAGCAAGTATATAAAGTAGATTAAATATAAAATATAAACTCTAAATACTTAGATTTATTTTTATCTTTAGCTATAAAAGAATATACTTTAGATAGATATAAATAACATATACATTATGTATTTATATTTATAATGATTATATTAATATATATACTTCCTTTAGGTTTTAAACCTAATGTTCTTTTTAATTATCATTGTTAAGAGTCACAAGCAAGTTTTAATAAAAACAATTTTACAGGACTTGTTAAAGGATAAAACCTATTTATCTTTTCTTTAGTTTAACTTAACTTTTAGCTGTCTTTATTTCTATGAATAAAGAGAATATTAGATTTAAGGATTATAAATTAAAGACAAGTTTCAAACTCACAGCTTAGTTAAGACTAAATCATTTAGTTTTATATTAAGTGTTTGAATGCTTTCCGTCTTAAGATAAAGAAGTCTTATCATAAAAACTTTAACAAGGAAGTGATGCGTTTTAGAATCAATAAAAAAGGTAGAAGTTAGGTTATATCTAACTTTTATGCAAATTGTTTTTTTAGCGATTAAGAATTGAAGCTTTATCTACATTAATTTTTTAATGAATGTTTAGTTTATTTCGTTTTAAGCCTAATATCTTTTAGGTTGGCGGGGTAGGCCTTTAGCTTTGGTTCTTTAGGATGAGCTTTGCTCATCTGCTAAAAGAACATCAAAAGGTAAGCTACTAAGAGCGAATGGTGGATGCCTTGACTGGTAAAGGCGATGAAGGACGTACTAGACTGCGATAAGCTACGGGGAGTTGTCAAGAAGCTTTGATCCGTAGATTTCCGAATGGGGCAACCCAATGTATAGAGATATACATTACCTATATAGGAGCGAACGAGGGGAATTGAAACATCTTAGTACCCTCAGGAAAAGAAATCAATAGAGATTGCGTCAGTAGCGGCGAGCGAAAGCGCAAGAGGGCAAACCCAGTGCTTGCACTGGGGGTTGTAGGACTGCAATGTGCAAGAGCTGAGTTTAGCAGAACATTCTGGAAAGTATAGCCATAGAGGGTGATAGTCCCGTATGCGAAAAACAAAGCTTAGCTAGCAGTATCCTGAGTAGGGCGGGACACGAGGAATCCTGTCTGAATCCGGGTCGACCACGATCCAACCCTAAATACTAATACCAGATCGATAGTGCACAAGTACCGTGAGGGAAAGGTGAAAAGAACTGAGGTGATCAGAGTGAAATAGAACCTGAAACCATTTGCTTACAATCATTCAGAGCACTATGTAGCAATACAGTGTGATGGACTGCCTTTTGCATAATGAGCCTGCGAGTTGTGGTGTCTGGCAAGGTTAAGCAAACGCGAAGCCGTAGCGAAAGCGAGTCTGAATAGGGCGCTTAGTCAGATGCTGCAGACCCGAAACGAAGTGATCTATCCATGAGCAAGTTGAAGCTAGTGTAAGAACTAGTGGAGGACTGAACCCATAGGCGTTGAAAAGCCCCGGGATGACTTGTGGATAGGGGTGAAAGGCCAATCAAACTTCGTGATAGCTGGTTCTCTCCGAAATATATTTAGGTATAGCGTTGTGTCGTAATATAAGGGGGTAGAGCACTGAATGGGCTAGGGCATACACCAATGTACCAAACCCTATCAAACTCCGAATACCTTATATGTAATCACAGCAGTCAGGCGGCGAGTGATAAAATCCGTCGTCAAGAGGGAAACAACCCAGACTACCAGCTAAGGTCCCTAAATCTTACTTAAGTGGAAAACGATGTGAAGTTACTTAAACAACCAGGAGGTTGGCTTAGAAGCAGCCATCCTTTAAAGAAAGCGTAATAGCTCACTGGTCTAGTGATTTTGCGCGGAAAATATAACGGGGCTAAAGTAAGTACCGAAGCTGTAGACTTGCACACAACTTAGATTATTTAAGTTTAGAATATAAAAAAACTAAGTTATATGTTTTAAGTTATATTTTTACTGATTTTTATAGAGTAAAGATAGAAATAAAGCTTAGTAAAATCAGTAAAAATATTCTTGGTTTAAAGTTTAAGTAGTTTAAGTTGTGTGCAAGTGGTAGGAGAGCGTTCTATTTGCGTCGAAGGTATACCGGTAAGGAGTGCTGGAGCGAATAGAAGTGAGCATGCAGGCATGAGTAGCGATAATTAATGTGAGAATCATTAACGCCGTAAACCCAAGGTTTCCTACGCGATGCTCGTCATCGTAGGGTTAGTCGGGTCCTAAGTCGAGTCCGAAAGGGGTAGACGATGGCAAATTGGTTAATATTCCAATACCAACATTAGTGTGCGATGGAAGGACGCTTAGGGCTAAGGGGGCTAGCGGATGGAAGTGCTAGTCTAAGGTCGTAGGAGGTTATACAGGCAAATCCGTATAACAATACTCCGAGAACTGAAAGGCTTTTTGAAGTCTTCGGATGGATAGAAGAACCCCTGATGCCGTCGAGCCAAGAAAAGTTTCTAAGTTTAGCTAATGTTGCCCGTACCGTAAACCGACACAGGTGGGTGGGATGAGTATTCTAAGGCGCGTGGAAGAACTCTCTTTAAGGAACTCTGCAAAATAGCACCGTATCTTCGGTATAAGGTGTGGTTAGCTTTGTATTAGGATTTACTCCGAAAGCAAGGAAACTTACAACAAAGAGTCCCTCCCGACTGTTTACCAAAAACACAGCACTCTGCTAACTCGTAAGAGGATGTATAGGGTGTGACGCCTGCCCGGTGCTCGAAGGTTAATTGATGGGGTTAGCATTAGCGAAGCTCTTGATCGAAGCCCGAGTAAACGGCGGCCGTAACTATAACGGTCCTAAGGTAGCGAAATTCCTTGTCGGTTAAATACCGACCTGCATGAATGGCGTAACGAGATGGGAGCTGTCTCAAAGAGGGATCCAGTGAAATTGTAGTGGAGGTGAAAATTCCTCCTACCCGCGGCAAGACGGAAAGACCCCGTGGACCTTTACTACAGCTTGACACTGCTACTTGGATAAGAATGTGCAGGATAGGTGGGAGGCTTTGAGTATATGACGCCAGTTGTATATGAGCCGTTGTTGAGATACCACTCTTTCTTATTTGGGTAGCTAACCAGCTTGAGTTATCCTCAAGTGGGACAATGTCTGGTGGGTAGTTTGACTGGGGCGGTCGCCTCCCAAATAATAACGGAGGCTTACAAAGGTTGGCTCAGAACGGTTGGAAATCGTTCGTAGAGTATAAAGGTATAAGCCAGCTTAACTGCAAGACATACAAGTCAAGCAGAGACGAAAGTCGGTCTTAGTGATCCGGTGGTTCTGTGTGGAAGGGCCATCGCTCAAAGGATAAAAGGTACCCCGGGGATAACAGGCTGATCTCCCCCAAGAGCTCACATCGACGGGGAGGTTTGGCACCTCGATGTCGGCTCATCGCATCCTGGGGCTGGAGCAGGTCCCAAGGGTATGGCTGTTCGCCATTTAAAGCGGTACGCGAGCTGGGTTCAGAACGTCGTGAGACAGTTCGGTCCCTATCTGCCGTGGGCGTAAGAAGATTGAAGAGATTTGACCCTAGTACGAGAGGACCGGGTTGAACAAACCACTGGTGTAGCTGTTGTTCTGCCAAGAGCATCGCAGCGTAGCTAAGTTTGGAAAGGATAAACGCTGAAAGCATCTAAGCGTGAAGCCAACTCTAAGATGAATCTTCTCTAAGCTCTCTAGAAGACTACTAGTTTGATAGGCTGGGTGTGTAATGGATGAAAGTCCTTTAGCTGACCAGTACTAATAGAGCGTTTGGCTTATCTTTAATAAAGCATCACTTCCTTGTTAAGGTTTTTAAGAAAGCTTTGAATATAGATAATATTTAGAGTTTAGTAGAAATCTTTCAAGTAAAGTTTGTATTAGAACTTGCTCTTAACATTGTTTTTTAAGTATTCTATATAAAAACTTATCAAAGATAAAAGATAAGTAAAGAAGAAAGAAAAACAAAAGAAGAAAGAGAATAAAGAAAAAAGTAAAGAAATAAAAGATTAATCTTTATTTTTTAAATTCAATCTTTCAAAGAATATTTAAATAACAATGTCCGTGATTATACAGATGTGGAAACGCCTTGCTCCATCCCGAACCAAGAAGCTAAGCACATCGTGGGTGATGATACTACGCCTTACTGGCAGGGGGAAAGTAGCTCATTGCGGACTTGTTAAATGTCTTCATTGCTTACTTTATATATAAATCCTATGTTTATTTTTATTGTTGTTTTAGATGATGCTTAGAATTGTGTTTAAAAAAGAGTTTGTTGCTGTTTAGGGTTTTTAAGAGAATAGGGTGTTTTTAGGAGTTTGGAAA
>NZ_MJXM01000027.1:0-89616 GCF_001762775.1 Campylobacter sp. BCW_6464
TCTTATAAAAGATCATACTTAGTTTAATTAGTTTACTCTCCTACTTGTTAAAAATTTCATCCTAATAATTTTAAAATTATTAGGATGGATGTTTTTATTGTATTTATTTTTGTTTTATTATTTAATTTTATAAAAATATAATTATCTTTTTATGCAACTTATAAGATAATATTAGATTTTAATGTAACTATCAAGGAAAAATATGTTTGATAAAATTCATTATTATTATTTTAATGCTAATTATGAAAAATGTTTAAACTTGAGTGAGCAATTTTTAAAAGAAAGTCCAAAATTTGCTTTAGAATTTGCTATGCTTTCTTCTTATAAACTTTCTCTTTTTCAAAAAGCTTTATATTATGCTCAAGAGCTTTTTTCTTTAAATCCTACAAGTTTTAATGGTCTTATGCTTGCTAAAAGCTATATTGAAAATTTAAGACTTGATGAAGCCTTGAATTTATTACAAACACTTTTAACTCGCAAAGATGATTTAGAAGATGAACTTAAGTTAGAATTGGCTTTTATTTATAAACTGAGTAATAAACTAGAAGAATCTGAACAAATTTTCAAAGAATTACTTTCTAAAGATATGTATAATCTTAATCTATGGAAAAATTATGCAGAAATTTATTTTAAACATGATTTTACGAAGGCATTAAATGCACATGAGCACTTGTGTCATTTTATGCAAGATTTGATTGATAAACTACAAAAAGGAATCATTGCTGAACAAACCAATCTTAATTTAGTCAAACTCGAAGATAGGCTTCACAGTAAAACCAAAGAAAATCTTACCATTTCTAAAATAGAAGATTTTTTAACTCATCAAATTTTACCCCAAAAAGCATACTTGCTTTTTAAGCTTTTTAGAATATCTGATTCTTTAGAACTTTTTCAATCACTACAAGAAGCCAATCAACACCATGCACAGTTTTGGCAAAACTATGCTAAGGTATTAGAATTTAACTCAAACTATCAAGAAGCTTATCATGCTTATAAAAAATGTCTTAGCTTGGATTCTCATGCAACCTATCAATTTGATTTGGCTTATCTTTTGATGCGTATGGGAGTGGATGATAATTTTGAAGAGGGCAAGAAGTATTATGAAAGCAGATTATTTTATGCTCATAATGAAACTTTTTCTACTTATCATTATAATGAAAGCTTAAAAGCTTTTAATAAATTTGGCGTTGATGCTTTTAAAAATAAAGAAGTTTTAGTATTTTGCGAGCAAGGCTTTGGCGATACTATAATGTATGCAAGATGCTTAGAAAAACTTTGCAAAATCGCTTCAAAGGTTTTATTTGCTCCTCAAAGTGCCATGTATGAAATGTTTAAAAATCAAATCAAATTTTTAAATCAAAATGATGATATTTTTAAAAATGTAAAGGTTTTAAAAAATCTACCTACAAATTTTGATTATGCTATTCCTATTTGTTCTTTGCCTTTTTTTATTGATATTAAGCTTGATGAGATTTCACGATTAAAAACACCTATATTGCCGCAGAAAAAACCGCATAATAAAAGAAAAAAACTTGGTATTTTTTATGCTACTCCTAATGCTGAAAATTCTGATTTATTAAGAAATGTAAAATTTGAATTTTTATTTGATATATTAAAAGACTTAGATTATGAAATCATTTCTTTTCAAATGCAATTAAAAGAAGAATTACCTAAGGTAATAGAAGATAGAAGTAAGCTTATAAAAAATTGGAATGATACTCTAAATTATTTATATGATATTGACTGTATGCTTAGTATTGATAGTGCTATAGCGCATTTAAGTTTAGCTATGGATATTCCTACTATAGTTCTTTTACATCCTAGATTTGATTGGCGTTGGGGAAAATTTGAAAATCCTAAAAGTTATTTTTGGCCAAAAGCAAAATGTTTTATCATAAAAGAACGAGAAGAAACAAAAAGAAATTTGCAAAAACTGATTAAAGATATTTTAAACTAAAGCTTAGTTTAAGAGCTTTAGGTGGAAAATTTGGTTTTTGATTTGCAAAAATTAAAAAATTGATTTTTAAACTAATCAAGGTATAATTTTAAAGTTAAAAATAAGGAATAACTATGCTCTATGTTTATATCAAAACTCAAAATGCTTTAGTTCAAAGAATCAACTTTAATCTCGATAGTCAAGAACTACCACAAAATATTTTATGGATTGATTTACTTCATCCAAGTGCAGCGGAAATTGCTTTTATATCAAGTGAATTTAATCTTGAGTTTCCTACAAAAGAAGAAAGAGAAGAAATAGAACTTAGCGCAAAATATTGGGAAGACAATGCGACAATAACCATCAATGCTCATTTTTTAGTAAGAGATCTTAAAAGCGATGAAGAAGATAGGAATTTAATCAAGCTTCGCACAGAAATTGTTACTTTTGCTACAGCTAAAAATATCTTATTTACTATAAGATATAACGAATTTAGTACTTTTGAAGAAATTCAAGCAAGGATTTTAGCTAGTCCGAAGAATTTTGAAGATGGTTTTGATATTATTGATAAAATGTTTGAAGTGCGCGTTGAAAAAGATGCGGATTTGCTAGAATGGATAGATAAAGAAGCAAGACGCTTAAGAACAAGTGTTTTAGAAAAAAAAGATGAATATAGTTATGATGAAATGCTAAAGGATATTTCAAGCTTACAAGAGCTTAATATGCGTGTAAGAGATTCTTTATTTGATAAACGTCGTGCTATGACTTCTTTGCTAAAAAGCGATAAAATCGATAAAGATATAAAACAAAATCTTACTATAGTTTTAAAAGACTTAAATTCTTTGGTTGAATTTAGTGTTTCACAACTTAATATCTTAGACAATATTCAAACCATTTTAGCCAGCCAAATCAACATAGAACAAAACAAAATCATTAAAATTTTTACCGTTGCAACTGTTGCCATGATGCCTCCTACTTTAATAGGAACTGTTTATGGTATGAATTTTAAATTCATGCCAGAACTTGAACTTCACTATGCTTATCCCATAGTGCTTGGCGTGATGGTAATTTCTATCATTTTACCTTTGGTTGTTTTCAAGAAAAAAGGATGGTTATAAAAATTTATTAAGGAGGAATAATGGATACGATAAACATAGGAATTTTAACCCTAAGCGATAGAGCAAGTAGTGGCATATACGAAGATAAAGCTACTGCTGAAATTGAAAGAGTGTTAAATTCATATATAAAAAATGATATTATTTATCATAAAGAATTAATCCCTGATGATTATGATTTGATCATTAAAAAATTACTTTATCTAGCAGATGAAAAAAAATGCGATTTGATTATTACAAGCGGAGGTACAGGTCCAGCGCTTCGTGATGTAACCCCAGAAGCCACGGAAGCCGTGTGTGATAAAATGATGCCAGGTTTTGGAGAGCTTATGCGCTTAGAAAGTTTAAAATATGTCCCAACAGCTATACTTTCAAGACAGAATGCAGGAATTCGCAATAAATCTTTTATTATTAATTTACCAGGAAATCCTAAAGCTATAAAAGAATGTCTAGAGCCTGTTTTTCCAGCTATACCTTACTGTATCGATTTGATAGAAGGCACTTATATAGAAGCAAATGATGAAGTTATTAAGGTTTTTCGCCCTAAGAAAAAATGTCAAAATTAAAATTTATTAGCTCTGATAAGTCTGCTTAATTGTCTAGCAAGCAGACTTGCCGAAGCTTCATCTTTACTTATCTTTTGCACTTTATTTTTAAACTTACAAAGTCTGTCATCTAAAATCACATCATTGGTTGGAATTTTAGGTTTTTCTTTTTGCTTTTGTGAAATCTTTTTCTTAAAAAACATTCTTTAATCCTTTTTTATAAATATATATCAACTTAGTTGACAAGAATATTATTTTAGATTTTAAGCTATTAACTTTATTTCATTATTTTAAGCTAGAATTCGCAAAAAACCAATCAAGGAAAAATAATGACTTTAATTGCAATTTTATGTCTTTACACAGCACTTTTATCTTGGATTTCCTATACTCAAATTCGTTTCTTAGAAAGAGAAAAAGACAAACAAGCTCAAATTTTAAGCGAAAAAGACTATCAAAATGCAGCAGACATTGCCATCGAAAATGAAAAATTTAAACTATTTTCCAATTTTTATAATTTAATCATCAATGTTGCATGGATAGGTTTTGGATTTTTATATCTTAAAGAATTACTTATCTCAAACAACACTCGTTTTGAAAATACTTTATTTTTATTATCTTTTTTAATAATCACAAGCATTTTAAATCTACCTTTAAGTATTTATGAAAGTTTTGTCAAAGATAAAGCCCATGGTTTTTCAAATATGACTGCAAAACTTTTTATCAAAGACACTGTAAAAAGTCTTATTTTAACTTTAATATTTGGATTTTTAATCCTTTATGCTTTGCTTTTTTGCTATGATTTTTTTGGAACTTTTTGGTGGATTGTGGCCTTTATTTTTGCCTTTTGTATTATAGTGATTATAAATCTTATTTACCCTACCTTGATAGCACCTATTTTTAATAAAATGGAAAAACTAAACGATGAAAATTTGCTGAAAAAAATCAGCTCTTTAATGAAACAATGTGGGTTTAATGCAAATGGGGTTTATGTTATTGATGCAAGCAAAAGAGATAAACGTTTAAATGCTTATTTTGGTGGACTTTTTAAAAGCAAAAGAGTGGTTCTTTTTGATACATTATTAAAAGCTTTAAATGAAAGAGAACTTTTAGCTGTTTTAGGACACGAGCTTGGACATTTTGTTCATAAAGATATTATCAAAGCTTTATTTAACGGTGCTATAACTATGTTTTTACTTTTTTTTGTTTTTGCAAATTTACCTGAATTTGTTTACTTAGAAAGTCATCTAGAAGGAGTAAATGGCGGTGTATTTGCTCTTTTATTTATCTTTGCAAATATTTTTAGCTTTTTAATCTCTCCTATACTTAATGCCTTAAGTAGAAAAAATGAATTTGCAGCTGATCAACACGGAGCTAAAGTTACAAGCAAAGAAGATATGAAAAATGCGTTGATAGCTCTAGCAAGAGAAAATAAAGCTTTTATCAAAACAAGTAAAATATATACATTTTTTTATCTCAGTCATCCAAGTATTAGCGATAGAATCAAGGCTCTTTCTTGACTATAAAAAATGCTCTTATAGAAGCTAAATCTAGCTTAAAAGGTTATGAAAATGAAGCAGTATTTATACTCTGTGAATATCTAAAAAAAGATAAAGCTTGGTTATTTTTAAACCAAGATATAGAAATAGATCACAAACCTTATTTTGAGCTTATAAGACGTTTTAAATCTGGAGAACCTTTTGAATATATATTTGAAAAAGTGGATTTTTGGGGCTTAGAGTTTAAGATAAAAAAAGGCGTTCTAATCCCTCGTTACGATAGTGAAATTTTACTTTTTCAAATTTTAAATTTATGCAAAAAAAATACTTTTAATAAGATTTTAGAAATAGGATTTGGAAGCGGAATTTTAAGTATTGTTTTAGCCAAAGAACTTGGGTTAAAAATCACAGCCTGTGATATCAATCCTAAAGCCTTAGAATTAGCTTTAGAGAATGCCAAATTACACAAAGTCGAACATTTGATTGACTTTAAGCTTTGTAATTTTAAGCAAATTAAAGAAAATTATGATTTTATTTTTTCAAATCCACCTTATATTAAAAATTCATATCCTATAGATATTTGGGTACAAAAAGAACCCAAAGAAGCTTTATTTGGCGGAGAAAAAGGATATGAAATTCTAGAAGAAATCATACATTTTTCCCTCGATAAAAAAGTTAAATTTTTAGCTTGTGAATTTGGCTATGATCAAAAAGAAATTTTGGAAAAAATTTTATATCAAAATAATTTCATTGTTGATTTTTTCAAAGATGAACAAGGTTATAATCGTGCTTTTATAGCTAAATTTACAAATATGCGTTATGATAAAAAATAAAAGGAGAAACTTTTGAAAGCTGTTAATTTATTTTTACTTGCCTCCATCATAGGGGTTGAACTCATACTAGGAATAGTTGTTGCACCAACAATTTTTTTTCCTCAGAATCTTATAGGGGAAGGAGTGTTGAGCCATTTTCAAAGTGGCTTAATGATGACGCAAATTTTTATTAAAATGGGATATTTACTGATTTTTGTTTCAGTGGTTAATTTTTTATATGAAATTTATTCTCTTATAAAAGATGAAATAAAATTTCAAATAAAATTTTCAAAATTTATGCTGAGTTTGCTTATTTTGATTTTAAGCTTAATATTTGTTTTTTATTTTACTAATACCATAATTGAACTTCAAAACTTAGGTGAAAACGCTACAAAAACTCAAGAATTTATCAGTATCCATAATGCAAGTGAAGTGGTGATTAAAATCATCTTGATAATGCAAGTTTTTTTGTATTTCTTAAGCTTTAAAATAGCAAAAAAATGATAGAATATTAAATAAATCCAAAAAGAGAAGGAGTAGGCCATGATGATCTCTGATGCAACTATGATGCAACAAAATTACTATTTAAACAATGCACAAAAAGCTAGCGATAAAGCTTTAGAAAATATTGCAGCTGTTCGCGCAATAAGTGGAGTTGATAGTGCCAATTTAGCTATTGCTGACTCTTTAAGATCTCAATCAAGCACTATAGATCAAGGTATCGCAAATGCTTATGATGCTATAGGGGTTTTACAAATTGCAGATGCTAGCCTTACTAATATCTCTCAAAGTGCAGATAGACTTAATGAACTTTCAGTAAAAATGAACAATGCTGCACTTAATGATTCTCAAAAAGGAATGCTAAGAACAGAAGCAACACGCATACAAGAATCCATCAATGATTCTTTTAATAATGCAACTTATAATGGAAAAAATGTCTTTCAAACTATGAATTTTGTAGTAGGTAGCGGAACTGAAACTACAAATTTAAATCCATTAGCAACAGGTGGATTAAGCATAGATAATCAAGATAGTATTACAAATTTTATGGATCAACTTGGAAGTTTAAGAAGTGAAATAGGCTCAGGTATCAATGCCATCACATCAAATATTAATGCAAGTGTTCAAAATAGCATCAACTCAAAAGCAGCTGAAAATAATTTACTAAATAATGACATAGCAAAAAATGTTAATGATTTTAATGCCAATTATCTAAAAGAAAATGCTGCTGCTTTTGTTGCTGCGCAATCCAACATGCAGCTTCAAAGCAAAATTGCTAATTTATTACAATAATATAAGCCCTAAATAGGGCTTATTTCTTTATCAAAATGACTTTAGAGCAAATTTTAGAAAAAACCAAAAACGTTCGTCTTGTAGCCGCAAGCAAGTATGTCGATGCAAGTATAATTGAAAAGCTTTTTGATCAAGGTATAGTAGAATTTGGAGAAAATCAAGTCCAAGCTCTAGCACAAAAAAAAGAAAATCTTGATGAAAAAAAATTAGACATAAAGTGGCATTTTATAGGAACTCTACAAAGCAACAAAATCAATCTCTTAATCAAACAAAAACCTATATTATGGCACTCTTGCAATGGTATTAAAATAGCTAAAGCTATGGACAAAAGACTTGATTATAAATTAAATACTTTATTAGAAATCAATAGTGCAAATGAAAATAGCAAAAGCGGTCTAGATCCAAATCAAGCTGTAGAAGAATATTTACAAATACAAGAAGAATGCTCTAATCTAAATCTTTGTGGCGTAATGAGCATAGGATCACACAGCCAAGATAAAGAAAGTATTATCAAAAGCTTTGAAACTACATTTAAAATTTATGAAATTCTTCAAAAACATGGGGCTAAAATTTGCTCTATGGGGATGAGTAATGATTTTGAAATTGCTATAAAATGCGGATCCAACTTAGTAAGACTTGGAAGCATTTTATTTAAAAATCTTAAGTAAGAACAATCTTACTTAAGCATATTTATTAGAAATTTCCTCTACTATACTATCAGAGATAATAAAATCTGTATGATAAAGCAAGCAAGATCCCGCACTAATAACTTTTAAAACAAGTTTTTTATTGTTTTTTTCATTAGGATTATGTGCATTTCTAGCAATTTCATGAATTTCATAGATTAATTCTCTATTTAACCTTGTCAAATCTAACTCTATGATATTTTTTTCAAATTCCTTAGGTTCTGCGGTAAAATGATTTTCTTCTTTATTTTTGAAATCTTTTTTTGCTCCAAATTTTTTTATAGCTTTAATCTCGCCATCTTCAAGACTTTGTAAATCTTTAATTGCTTTTAAAAAAAAGCTAGGCTTCTCCCCTCCCTCAGCTTTAAATCCCAATACAAAACCATAGGCATTATTTTTTAAATTTTCATCTTTGATGATGTTTTCTATTTCTTCTACATTGCTTTCAAATACAGTAGCATCAAACGAAGAATAATAATCCAAAATTTCAATTCTACCATAACGCTTATTATTTTTACTCATCATGGATTTGAAATCTTCAATTTTACCTATACTTAAAATTTCTCCATTGTTTTTTAAACTTTCAAAATCTAAACTTTTAACATAATCTATGGCATTAATTTGTTCATAAAATCGATCTAAAGGATGGCCTGAAACATAAATTCCTAAAATTTCTTTTTCATATCCTAATTTTTCCATCACTTCAAATTCTTCATTTTTGGGAGTAAAATTTACTTGAACACCTGAAGTTAATTCCTCTTCACCAAAAAGAGAACTTGCAGCATTTTTTCTTACTTCAGCCATTTTACGCGATGCTTCGCTAAGATTTTCCATATTATCAAACAAAGCTTTTCTAGTAAAACCAAACTCATCAAAAGCCCCTGCCTTAATAAGACTTTCTAATGTTCTACGGTTTATTTTGGTAGGATCTATCTTACCTAAGAAATCATTAATATCCTTAAATTCTCCATCTTGTCTTGCTTCAAGTAAATTTTCAACTGCAGGAATACCCACACTTTTTATAGCCCCAAGTCCGTATATAATAGCATCCTTGCCATCTTGCTCTAAAGCACTAAATTCACGGATCGCTTTGTTAATCGATGGAGGTAAAAGTTTAATATTCATTTTTTTCATCTCATCAATATAAACAGCAATTTTATCCACATTGTTTTCTTCGCTTGTTAAAAGCGCTGCCATAAATTCACTAGGATAATAAGTTTTTAAATAAGCTGTTTGAAAAGTAATCAACGCATAAGCCGCAGAGTGAGATTTATTAAAACCATATCCTGCAAATTTTACGATAAGCTCCCATAAATCCTCAGCTTTTGCTCTATCATATCCTTGTTTTTCTGCTCCATCTGCAAAATCAGTCTTAAGCTTTTTCATCTTCTCAGGATCTTTTTTACCCATAGCACGACGCACTACATCAGCACCTCCTAAAGAAAAGCCACCTATAATTTGAACAATTTGCATAACCTGTTCTTGATAAACAATAACCCCATAAGTAGGCTCTAAAACCTTTTCTAAACTGTCAAAAGGATATTCTATACTTTTTAAACCATGCTTTCTATCGATAAAATCATCAAGCATTCCTGATTCCATAGGGCCTGGACGATAAAGCGCAAGAACCGCAATGATATCTTCAAAACGCTCTGGTTTTAAGCGTGCATTTAAGCTTTGCATACCGTCTGATTCGATTTGAAAAATCCCTAAAGTATTTCCACTTTGTATGGTTTTATAAACTTTGCTATCATTTACATCTATGGTTTCCCAAATAATGTCTTTATTATAACGCTTTTTAATAAGCTTGATTGCATTATTGATTACTGTTAAAGTTTTTAGACCTAAAAAGTCAAATTTTATCAAATCTACATCTTCTAAATGATCTTTAGAATACTGCGTTACTAAATGTCTTTCATCATTTTTACTTTGTCTAAAAAGCGGAGTTTTCTTCCATAAACTTTCATTAGAAATTACAACACCCGCTGCGTGCATACCCGCATTGCGATTTAATCCTTCTAAAGCTCTTGCATATTCCCAAACTTCAGGACCTTTAGGATGACGATCAATAAATTCTTTGATTTTAGGTTCTTTTTCATAAGCAGCATCAAGAGTGATTTTAAGCTCTTCAGGCACAAGTTTAGCAAGCTCATCAGCATCTTGAATACTCATATCACAAACTCTAGCCACATCACGAATCACCCCTTTAGCTAAAAGCTTACCAAAGGTAATAACCTGTGCAACCTTATCTGCTCCATATTTATCAATCACATAATCAATCACTTCAGCACGTCTGTCTTGACAAAAATCCACATCAATATCAGGCATGCTCACACGCTCAGGATTTAAAAAACGCTCAAAAAGTAAACTATAAGGAATAGGATCTAAATCCGTAATCCTCAAACAATAAGAAACCAAACTTCCTGCAGCTGATCCTCTTCCAGGACCTACTGGAATGCCTTTATCTTTAGCCACTTTAATAAAATCATGAACAATAAGCATATAACCTGAAAATTTCATATTTTTAATGATATTAATTTCTACCTCAAGTCTTTGTTTGTATTCTTTATGCTTGCTTTCATCGATAAATTTTAATCTCTCTTCAAGTCCCTTTTTACAAAGCTCTTCAAAAACTATGTCATCATTATCAAAGCTAAATTCTTTTGTTTCTTCAGGCAAGGTAATATTATGATCTTTAGCATATTCTCTTGTAAATTTGAAATTCGGTGGAGTGGGATTGCCAAGATTAAGCTCTAAATTACATTTTTGCGCGATTTCTTGTGTATTTTCTATAGCTTCTGGAATATCTGCAAAAAGCTCACTCATTTGCTCAGGGCTTTTAACATAAAATTCATGCACACTATGACGCATTCTATCAGGGTCATTAAGTTTTTTTCCCATAGCTATACACATAAAAACCTCATGGGCAGCCGCTCTTTCTTTAAAAGTATAATGCGTATCATTTGTAGCAATGATTTTTATATTTAATTCTTTAGAAAGTCTGATAATATCATCATCTATCATTCTTTGATCACCTATACCATGACGCATGATTTCAAAATAAAAATCATCTTTAAAAACTTTTTTATACCATAATGCTGCTTCTTTTGCTGCTTCATAGCCTTTTGCACCAAAACGCACATTTCTTTCACTATAAGTATTTAAGTGCCAATTTACTTCACCTTGCAAGCAAGCAGAAGAACAAATAAGACCTTCGCTATATTTTTCTAAAAGCTTTTTATTGATACGCGGATAATAATACAAACCTTTAATATAACTTTGAGAACTTAAATACATTAAATTTTGATATCCGATCTCATTTTTTGCATACAAACAAAGGTGAAAACGCTGACGAGAACTTTTATCATCTAATTCATCGTGATTATGTAAATACGCTTCCATACCAATGATAGGTTTTAAACCTTGTGCTTTCATTGTTTGATAAAAATCAATTGCCCCAAACATATTTCCATGATCTGTCATAGCAACACTTGTAGCACCCTGCTCTTTTAAAGTCAAAGCTAATTCTTTAAGCTTATTAGCTCCATCAAGCAAAGAATATTCTGTATGTAAATGCAAGTGTGTAAATTGACTCATTTTCTTCCTTTAGTTTTTTAAGGCTTATTTTAATTTTGATAAAAATTATAAATTTTTCTCGCTGAATTTGAAAGAAATTGACCCTAAATTTCAACTTAAATTTTACAAAAAAGGCAAAAATTCAGCCAAAATAAACTATAATAAAAATTTAAGATTTTAATCTTAAATAAAATAAACTTTTCAAAGGATGAAATGATGAAAGTAAAAATTGCTTATTGCAATCTTTGAAATTATCGCCCACAAGCTGCAAGGGTTGCAGAAGAACTACAAAGCGATTTCAAAGATGTTGAAGTAGAATTTGAAATTGGCGACAGAGGTGATTTTATCGTTGAAGTAGACGGAAAAGTTATCTTCTCTAAAACATAACTTATTAATTGCGAAAGTGAAAGATTTCCATATCAAAATGAAATTAATCAATTAATAAAAAATAGAGTGTAATCAAACACTCTATCATAATATTTTCTCATATTCCTTGCCAATATATATGTTTTGCTCATACTCGATAATAGGACGCTTAATACAGCTTGGATTTTCTAATACAATTTTCTCAAGTTCTTTTTCATTTAAACTTTTAACTTTTTCTTTGTTTAAACCAAGTTTTTTAGAAGTTAATCCAGCAGTATTGATAAGATCTTCAAAAGATTTTTGTTTTAACCATGTGTATAAAATATCTTGATTAATCTTTTTAATATCCATAAAATCAAATACAACACCTTTTTGTGTTAAAGCATCCATAGCTTTCTTTACAGAATTACAATTTTTAATACCATAAAGTTTCATTTTCTAGCCTTTTTTACTAAATCTGCAATTAAAAAAGCAAGCTCTAATGCTTGATCCGCATTAAGCCTTGGATCGCATTGAGTCTCATAACGATCTTCTAAGCTTTGAGCAGTAACATTGCTTGCACCACCTGTGCATTCTGTTACATCTTTTCCGGTCATTTCAAGATGCACTCCACCTGGATAAATCCCTTCGCTTATTGCAATCTCAAAAAAAGATCCCACTTCTTGCATGATTTTATCAAACTCACGTGTTTTAAAATTACCTGCTTTTACTGTATTTCCATGCATAGGATCTATGCTGTATACTAAATTTAAACCTTCACTTTTAAGTTTGGAGAAAATTTTTGGCAAATTATTGATAATTTTATCTGCACCCATGCGGATAATAATATTTAATCTTCCTTCTTCATTATTTGGATTTAAAACATTTGCTAAAGCTATGATATCATCAGCACTTGCACTAGGTCCTATTTTAACCCCTAAAGGATTTTTTACTCCTCTTAAAAAATGTACATGAGCTTCATCAAGCGCCCTTGTTCTTTCACCTATCCAAAGCATGTGAGCTGAACAATCGTAAATTTCTCCACTTAAACTATCCACTCTAGTTAAAGCTTCTTCATAAGGCAAAAGTAAAGCTTCATGTGAAGTATAAACACTAACTTCTCTTAGACTCGGAGTATTACTTGTATTAATCCCACAAGCTTCCATAAAAGCCAAAGCTTGTGAAATTTTTTCACTGATATCAGTATATTGCTTATGGAGTTCACTCTTTTTTAAAAACCTCAAATTCCAACGATGCACTTCATGCAAATCTGCTAAACCACCCTTAGCAAATCCGCGCAACAAATTTAGCGTTGTTGCACTTTGATAATAAGCTTCAAGCATTCTATGAGGATCAGGAATGCGCGCTTGTTCGCTAAATTCAAAACCATTAATAATATCACCACGATAACTAGGAAGACTTATACCATTTAACTCTTCAAAATCACTACTTCTTGGCTTGGCAAACTGCCCTGCAATACGACCAATTTTTACAACAGGACATCCACCGGCAAATGTAAGCACTATAGCCATTTGAAGTAAAATCTTAAACATGTCACGGATATTTACAGCGCCAAAATTTTCAAAGCTTTCAGCACAATCTCCACCTTGAAGTAAAAAAGCTTCTTTTTTACAAACTCTTGCTAAAGACTTTTGAAGATTTCTCACTTCTCCAGCAAAAACCAAAGGAGGAAGTTTCTCAAGTCTTGCTAAAACTCTATTCATTTCCTCTTGATCTGGATAGATAGGTTGCTGTTTTATGGGATAGTTTTTCCAAGAATTCTTAGTCCACATGGTTTTTTCTTTCGTTTTATTGATCAGCTTCCTCTATAAGTTGAATAACCAAAAGGAGAAAGGGTTATTGGAACATGATAATGTTTTTGATCTTTAGAAAGCTCAAAACTTACCTCTACAAAAGGATAAAAAGTATTTATTTTGTGTGATGTGTAATAGTCTTTTGTAAAAAATTTAAGCTTATAAATTCCAAAAGCCCTATTTTCAGCTTTTTCATATGGTAATAAATCCCCTATTCTACCATTTTCTTCGGTAAATTCTTCACTTACTTTTTTCCACTGTTGATTTGCTTCCAACTTATAAAGCTCAACTTTTACTTTAGGAGCGGGTTGTCCAGAAGTAATATCCAAGACATGAGTGCTTAATTGATATTCAGTAGCACTCAAAAACATTGGCACGCTTGCTAATATTAATAAAGTTTTTTTAATAGAAAACATTTTCTCTCCTTATATAATATTTACAAGGAATATTATATAAGAGCATTATTAATAATTAAAATCAAATAATAAAAATTATAAATTAATTATAATTATTTAATTGTTAGACTTATAATAAAAAATAATTATAAATTATTTTTTAAGCTCTTTAATACGTGCTGCTTTACCGCGTCTATCTCTTAAGTAGAATAATCTTGCACGGCGTACACGACCACGACGCAAAACAATAATACTTTCCAAACTCTCACTATAAATAGGGAAAATTCTCTCAACGCCAACATTATTAGCACCCATTTTACGTACGATAAAAGTTTCGCTTACGCCATTACCTCTTCTAGCAATACAAATACCCTCAAAATTTTGGATTCTTGTTTTATCTCCTTCTTTGATACGAATTGCAAGCTTTAAAGTATCACCAGCACGAAAATCTGGAACATTTTTACCTTCAATTTGTTTTGCTTCAAATTGTTCTATATATTTATTTTTCATAAAAATCCCTTATTTTTTGCGTTCATGCTCTAAAAATAAATCTGGACGAAAAAATTTCGTTTTGCAAGACGCCAAAGTAGTTTTTAAACTTGCAATTCTAGCGTGATTACCCTTTAAAAACTCTGAAGGAGTATAAAATTTTTGATTTTTTTTCTCAAAAATAAAAGGTTTTGAAAAAGCAGGTGCTTCGAGTAAATTATTTTCAAAGCTTTCTTCTTCCAAACTTTCCATATTCCCTAAAACCCCGTTAACATTTCTTAAAATCGCATCACACATTACAAGCGCAGGTAATTCTCCTCCTGTTAAAATAAAATCCCCTATGCTAAAAACTTCATTCGCAAAAATTTCAAGCACTCTTTCATCTATACCTTCATAGCGCCCACATACAAAAACTATGTGTTCTTTTTTACTTAAGCGTTTGGCGTCTTTTTGATTAAAAGTTTTACCACTTGGATTTAAAAAAATAAAATAGGGATTTTCTTTTTTTTCTTGAATACTTTTTAACACCTCATACATAGGTTCAACTTGCATCAAAAGTCCAGCTCCACCACCTATTTTATAATCATCGACTTTATGATAAGAATTTTTAGAAAAATCTCTTGGGTTATAAAAATTAAGTTTGAAAAGTTTTTTTTCTTTTGCTCTTGCAAGTATAGAATCCTGAAAGTAAAATTTCATAAGATTAGGGAATAAAGAAACGAAACTAAATTTCATGAATTTTCTAAAATTAAAAAAGCATCTTGCGTGCAAAAAATCTGTCGTTTTTCTATATCTATATTTTTAACAAATTTATCTAGATACGGAATAAAAAATATTTTAGAATATTTTTTATTCACCCATTTTTCATCACTTTGAATTTCAAATAAATAAGAAGCTCCAATTTCCAAGATATCAACAACTTTACCTAATCTTTTATCTTCTTCAAAAACTTCACACTCTAAAATATCAAAATAAAAAAACTCATCTTTTTTTAATTTACAAGTTTGTCTGCTTTTCTCGATACTCTGAAAAAGAATAAGATTGGTTAATTCTTTAGCTTTTTCTATATCTTCATAATTCTCAAATAAAACAGTAGAATTGCTTGCATTATAATGCTTAATCTTTAATATTTCTTTGGTATTTTTTATAAAAAAGGTAGCATCTTTTTTAAATTGAGAAGAAAAGTCGCTCAGGTTATGCAATTTTACATAACCCTTAAGACCCACAGTTTTACCAAGTTTTGCAACTTGAACAAAATCTTTTTCACTCAAGTGCTTTTACCGTTACCCTATAAGAACTTGCATCCTTGCTCTTATAAGCAGAGATTACGGTTTTTATAGCATTGATCATTTTTCCATTTTTACCTATAAGCTTACCTGTATCAACCTTATGTGCAAAAAGAACAATCTCAAAAAAATTTTCACTTAATTCAATTTTTTGAGTGTTAATCTGTTCAGGATAATCTGCAATTAATTTTGCGTATTCCCTAAGAAAATTCTCTACCATGATTATTTGCTAGTGATAGAAGCAACTTTATCGCTAAGTTTTGCACCAACACTTTTCCAATAAGCTAAACGCTCTGCATCAACTTTAATTACCTCAGGTTCTACCATAGGATTATAATATCCAATACTTTCTATCCAACCACCATCGCGACGTTTTCTACTGTCTGTAACCACAATACGATAAAATGGTCTTTTAGTTCTACCCATTCTTGTAAGTCTAATAACTGTCATTTATACTCCTTAAAAATTAAAAATTTTATTTATAGATACTATAAAAAGTATTTATAAATAAAATTTAAAATTGTCTTCTAGCTTGGCTCATCATTTGTGTCAAATTCTCCATTCCTTTTTTGCCTGAAAATCTTTTTGCAAGTTTTGCTGCATTACTAAATTGTTTTAAAAAACGATTGACTTCTACCTGAGAAAGACCTGCTCCCTCTGCTATACGACGTTTTCTAGCATTATTTAACAAATCAGGATTTTCTCTTTCTTTTGGAGTCATTGAAGAAATCATTGCCTTAATATGTATAATCTCTTTAGAATTATCCAAATCTATATCTTTTACCGCATTTGCCATTCCGCCAAGCCCTGGTATCATACCGATTAAAGACTTCATACTTCCTAATTTTTTAATACTTTCCATTTGGTTAAGAAAATCATTAAAATTAAATTCACCTTTTTTGATTTTTTGATTGAGTTTTTTAGCTTCTTTTTCATCAATCACTGCAGCAGTTTTTTCAGCTAAAGTAGCCAAATCACCCTCGCCCATGATACGACTTACTATGCGATCTGGTATAAAAACTTCTAAATCTGCTACTTTTTCACCTACACCAATAAATCTTAAAGGAATACCGATTTGTTTTGCTATACCTAAGGCTACTCCACCTTTAGTATCTGCATCAAATTTTGATAAAATTACCCCGCTGATACCTAAAACTTCATTAAAACTAGCCGCAGTCTTAACCCCATCTTGACCACTCATTGCATCAGCAACATAGAAAATCTCATCAGGATTTAAAACATCCTTAACTGCTTTTAATTCATTCATCAAAGTCTCATCTATAGCCAAACGCCCAGCAGTATCCACAAGCAAAACATCCACCATAGAACTTTCAGCCTTTTTTAAAGCCTCTTTAGCAACCCTAATAGGATCTTTTTCATTTTCTATGAAGAAAAGTTCAATTTCATTAGCTTCACAAAGTTGTCTTAGCTGCTCCACTGCCGCTAAACGCTGTAAATCACAAGCTGCAACTAAAACTTTTTTATTGCGTAATTTTAAATAATTTGCAAGTTTGATAGTGCTTGTAGTCTTACCGCCCCCTTGCAAACCTGCCATTAGAACTACTGTTGGGGGTTTAGAAGCAAAAACAAAACCTTGATTTTTGCCATTGACACTTAAAATATTTTCTAAATTTACTTTAATGGCATTTAAAAATTGTTTTTGACCTATTCCGTTTTGCTTTACATCTTCTTCTATCGAAGTCAAAAGCTCTTTAGTTACCTTATGGTGAACATCTGCTTTTAAAAGAGCTTTTTTTAAGGTTTCTAAAGCGTTCTTAAGTGCTTTTTCATCATCAACAAAACGTAATTTATTAATCGCTGATTTAAAAGATTCGCTAACTAACTCAAACACTTTATCACCTTTCTATAAAATTTTTAAATTAAACCTTGCATTATACAAAATTTTT
The DNA here is from genome assembly GCF_001762775.1 of Campylobacter sp. BCW_6464. Lineage (NCBI taxonomy): Bacteria > Pseudomonadati > Campylobacterota > Epsilonproteobacteria > Campylobacterales > Campylobacteraceae > Campylobacter > Campylobacter sp. BCW_6464. Next base: position 17,696 of record NZ_MJXM01000027.1, read on the forward strand.
TCTTAAATGGCTTTAAAAATCTAAATTTTTTATCTCAAAGCCAACTTTTGCAAAACTATTATCTAGCTCAGCCTTAAAATAATAATCAAAAATTTTAATTTCATAACTATGTAAATACATTCTATCGCTTGAAATTTTAGCATATTTTTCATCACCTACAACGCCATGTTTTATAAATTTAGCATGCACTCTGATTTGATGAGTTCTACCTGTTTGAATGACTATTTTTGCTAAGGTTTTTTTTGACTGCAACATAATAGGAGTAATGATACTTAAGGCACTTAAACCATCTTTTGAAACTTTACTTAATGCTCCACATTTTGCTTTTATGGTAAAAATAGGCTCATTCACTTCAACCTCTTCAGCCAAAACCCCATCTAAAACCGCAATATAACTTTTATAAACTCTGTGTTTTTTAAATTCTTCTATACAAAGCTTTCTAAAATCTTCATCTTTGCAAAGCAAAATCACACCGCTTGTTTCTTTGTCTAAACGATTTAAAAGCTTGGCATTAAATTTTTTCTCCAAGTCTTCACTCACATAAGCGTAAGGTTTATTAATAGCAATAATCTTATCATCTTCAAAAATAATTTGAGGATTTTTGGTTTTTATCACATTAAATCTTGCCTTATTGTTCATCAAAGCTCTAGCAACCACAACTTTTTTTCCATGTGAAAAAACACAACCCTTATCAATCAAATCTTTAGCTTCACGATTTGAAATTTTTTCTTGCAAAGCTAAGAGTTTATAAGCTTTTTCTTGCATCAATTCCCTTTTGTATAGTTTGCATGATAAGATCTAAATTTTCTTTTTTGGAAATTTTAGCTTTTAAATTTAAATAATGGATTTTATCATTTAAATCTTTTAAATTTTCACAAAAATATACATTTTCCACTTCTTCAAACAAAGCCTTTTGATTGTGAATAAATTTCCCGCTGATTAATACATTGTCAAAATATGCCACTTCTATAGGATTGTGTCCTCCTATGCCTTCTATGAAAGAACCTCCAAGTACAACAACATCAGAAATTGCATAAAAATTTACAAGCTCCCCTAAAGTATCTAAAAGTAAAATTTTTTTAGAAAATTTCTTATTTTCATCTTTTAAAGAGCTAAATTTTTCAAATTCTAAACCTTTGTTTAAAAGTAAATTTTCAACTTCTTTAAAACGCTCAGGGTGTCGTGGGGCGATAATGAGTTTTTCATTTTCTTCTAGTTTAAAATGATCAAGTAAAAGCTCTTCTTCATCTTTATGAGTACTAGCAAAAATGATAAGTTTTTCCTTAGGTTTGGTATAAATTTTATTATTTTTAATTTCTAAATTTGCCTTAATATTTTTAAAAATTTTAACATTTTTAGCTCCCAAACTTTCAAGTCTTACTTTATCTAATTCACTTTGAGCAAAAACTTCATCAATATAAGAAAAAATTTTTTTATAAAAAAAAGAAAATTTTTGATAAGAATGATAAGATTTATCAGATATTCTCGCATTAAGCAAAATAATCTTAGCCTTATAAATACGTGCCATAAAAACAAGCATAAGCCAATATTCTGCTTCAAAAATTACCAAAACCTTACAAGGATTAAACCAAAAAGGCAAAAAATTTTCAAAAGCAAGATAATTTACCTTTTTACAAAATTCTTTTGCACATTCAAAACCTGTTTGAGTAATAGTAGTTATTCTTGAATCAAATTTCAAAACCAAAGCTTTAATACTTCTTACCTCCCCGTAAGAACAAGCATGAAAATGTACATCAGCTTTTTCTTGATGTAAATTTTTATAAAGAAAAAATCGAGATTTTAAACTAATTTTGTATTTGGATTTTAAAAAAGAAAGCAAAAGAATAAAGACGGCACAAAATAAAAATGCCGTCCAAGTTAAAAAATAATAAAAAAAGATCAATTTTGTTCTTCTTGCTCTTTATAAAGAATTCTTCCGCAATGAGGACAAGTTACAATCTCTTCACCTTTTACAACGGACAGATAAGTCTTATCGTAAATTTTCATAAAACATCCATAGCATGCTTGTTTTTTAACAGGAACTACAGCAGTATTCTTCGCCCATTTGCGAATTTTCTCATAAAAACTTAAAACTTTTTGATTCATCTCACTCACAAGTTTAGTTTTTTTATCATAAACACTCATTCTATCTTTTTCAAGAACTTCCATTTCAGATTTAATACTTACTCTAATCTCGTTAATATTTTGCTCTTGTTTGATTTTTTCTTCTTCGAGTTCTTTTTTATAAGTTTCTTTATTCTCTAAAATTTTATCTAGTCTTACAATCTCATCATTTGCAGCGTCTAATTGCTCTTTTGCGATATCTTCTTCAATTTTTAAAGCATTAGCTTCTTTTTCTGTTTTTACCGCACCACTTTTTTTAGAAAGATCTTTAATTTTTGCTGAAAACTCGGAAATATGAGCATTATTTTGTACTTTTTGATTTTCTATATCTTTGATTTCTTCATCAATTTTTTCTAAATCTGTGTTGATTTTTCCTATTTTTAACTCAGCATCTTTTAAAGTCTTATTAATACTGTCTATTTTTGGTTCATAACTATCAATCTCTTGATCTATTTTTGATAAAAGCACTAATTGTTCAAGATATTTATTCATTTATTTTCCTTAAAAATATTGAAATGGATTTTTTGAAACTGTTATTATAACTTGTAGCGGCAAATTTTTCAAGTCTTTTGCTAAACATTGAGAAAAATATCTCTCACTTTCAAAATGACCCAAATCAATAAGACTGATTTGATTACTAAGCGCCTCTAAAGCTTGATGATATTTAAAATCTCCACTTAAAAAACAATCCGCATCTACTTTAGAAATTAAATCTCCACCACTTCCAGTACATATAGCAATACGCTTAATGTCTTTTTTACCACAATCGCTTACACGTAAAATTTGTAAATTTAACCTTTTTTTCACCCGGTCACACAAAGCTTCAAAAGACATAAAATTTTCTACATAAATCAAAAATTCGTCTTTAAAAGAAATTTTAAAACCTAAAATTTCTTTCGTAAAATAAGTATTTAAATGACTTAAATCATAATTTGTATGCATACTGATTAAAGAAATATTTTTACAAATCATTTCTTTAACAAAAGCCCTAGGATAAGTTTTGTCATATAAATCTTTTAAACCTTTAAATATCAAAGGATGGTGTGTGATAATTAAAGAATTTTCACTCGCTTTTTTAATGATATTTTCATCAATATCTAAGCTTAAATAAACAGTTGAAATTTCGCTATCCTTATCTCCAAGCAAAATTCCACTATTATCCCATGATTCTTGAGTATTAAAAGGACTTAATTGATCTAAAAAATTATAAATTTCACTCAGTTTCATTTAAATTTTTCTTATAAATTTCAGCACAATTTTTTGAAAGCTCACGAATTTTTAACATATAATCTTGTCTTTGTGCTACAGAAATTGCTCCTCTTGCATCTAAAAGATTAAAAGTATGTGCAGCAAGCATACAATAATCATAAGCAGGTAAAGCTAGTCCTTGTTCTAAAATATTTTTACATTCTTTGTAAGAATTTTCAAACTGCTCATTCAAGATTTTAACATCACTTACTTCAAAATTGTATTTACTAAATTCATATTCACTTTGCTTATGCACATCTGCGTATTTAATTTTTTCTCCATTAAATTCACTCCAAACTATATCATAAACATTATCAACATTTTGAAGATACATGGCTATTCTTTCAAGACCATAGGTAATTTCAGCACTTACTAAATCTACTGCTATACCGCCAACTTGCTGAAAATAAGTAAATTGAGTAACTTCCATACCATCAAGCCATACTTCCCAGCCTAAACCCCAAGCACCTAAACTTGGACTCTCCCAATTATCTTCAACAAAACGAATATCATGACTTTTTAAATCAAAACCCAAATTTTCAAGACTTTTAAGATATAATTCTTGGATATTATCAGGACTAGGTTTAATCAAAACTTGAAATTGATAATAAGCACCTAAGCGATTAGGATTTTCACCATAACGTCCATCAGTAGGCCTTCTACTTGGAGCTACATAAGCAGCTGCCCAAGGTTTTTTTCCTAAACTTCTTAAAAAAGTTGCTGGATGAAAGGTTCCTGCACCTGCTGGCATATCATAAGGTTGCATAATCGCACAACCTTGCTCTTGCCAATAATTTTGTAAATTAAGTATCATTTGTGAAAAAGTCATTGTATCTCTCTTTATCGTTCCATATTTTCAATAGGTTTTTCTAAATTTTTATTCATTTCCAAATCAGGCTCTGTCTTAGCTCCAAAAATTTCTGCGGTTTTACTCCACATTAATTTATATTTACGCTTGAGAAATTCTATCTCTTCACGCGCATGTTTTAACTCATTGTTTAAGGTTTCTATAGTTTTTCTATCTTCATCATAAAGTTCTTGCATAGAATAAAGAGCATCTTTTAAAAATTTATTCTCATTTTTTAATGCTTCAAGTGTTTCATCTTTAGCATCTAAAACTTTTTCATGTAAATTTAAAATAGTTCCTATTGTTTTTTCAACAAAACTTTCCCCTGCTAAAGTCATTGAATTTACCATTGCAGGTTGAGATTTTGCAGCACTAGGCACCACACTAAAAGTACCTTGATGAGCTTCGATGTAAATTTTACCCTCTTCTTCTTTAAAATTTAAAGCCCCATTAGCCATCATACCCTTAACCACATCTTCATTTAAATGCACAAGTTTACAAAATTCTTCAAGTTCAAGATAGGTTTGCATTTTTATCCCTTATAATAAAACTTCTACTTCTTTTGAATCAGATACAAGTTTTTTTTCTTTTTCAAGACGATCTTCTTTAAGCTTTTGTGCTAAATCAACATCATAAATAGCTAAAATTTGCATAGCCAAATAAGCAGCATTGATTGCTCCAGCCTTACCAATAGCTAAAGTTCCTACAGGAATTCCACTAGGCATTTGCACCGTAGAAAATAAAGAATCCATACTTGCAAGATTGCTTCCTGACATAGGCACTCCCAAAACAGGTTTTGTTGTATAAGCTGCAACAGCTCCAGCTAAATGCGCTGCCATTCCAGCTGCTGCTATAAAAACTTTCGCACCTTTTTCTTCAGCATTTGCAATATACTCTTTTGTTCTTTTTGGACTACGATGAGCTGATGAGATAATAAGTTCATACTTTACCCCAAAACTTTCTAAAGTTTTAGCAGCCTCTTTCATAGTCTCATAATCACTCTTGCTTCCCATTAAAATAGAAACAAAATTCATCTATATTTCCTTTCTTAAAAAACTTAATGCACTGATTTTACTTGGTAATTGAATTTCATGTTCATTGCCGCTATGAATTTCACTAAATTCTTTATTGTTTTTAGCAATGAGTTTTTTAAACTCTATAAAATATTTATCCTCTTTTTGATAAATTTTACCTAGTTCATTATCGCAAGTTTGAATCACATCGCCTAAAGGAGCTAAAATTTCATAAGGCGTGTTTAAAACGATTTTCCCTTTACATTTAAAAAAGCTTCCATCTTCGCTTATAGCATGCACTTGATAAGAACCTTCTTCTATGCTTGTATTATGATTTTGTGTGTCGGTTTTTTCTAAAGGACGCGAAACAAGATAGCCATCTGTAAAACCACGATTCTTAAGCGTAGCAATCTCTTTTTCATACTTGTTTGACTCAAACTTACCCTCTAAAACATCCTGTATAGCCATTTTATAAGTTCTTGTTGTAAGCGCAACATAATATTCGCTTTTGGTGCGTCCTTCTATCTTAAAAGCACTGATACAATTTTCTTGCATGATTTTTTCTATATAAGAACAAAGATTTAAATCTTTGGAATTAAAAACATGAGTACCATTTTCATCTTCTTCTAAACGAAATAAAGTACCATTTTCTGGATTTTTAGCATAAAGCTCATAATTAAATCTGCAATCATTTGCACAAGATCCACGATTACTCATTCTTCCACTTTGCACAGAGCTTATTAAACAACGCCCAGAATAAGCAAAACACATAGAACCATGCACAAAGGCTTCAAGTTCAATATCGCAATTTTCTTTTAAAGCTTTAGCATCTTTAAGCCCTAATTCTCTCGCAATTACAACCCTTTTAGCGCCCATATCCTTATAAACTTGAGCATCTAAATAATTTAAAATATTCGCCTGAGTAGAAACATGTAAAGAAATTTCAGGTGCAAGCTCTTTAACAAGACGCATAGTTCCAACAGAAGCTACAATAAAAGCATCGGGTTTCATCTCACGTAATTTTAATATATGTCTTTTTAAGCCTTCAATTTGAGAGCTTAAATGAAAACCATTTAAAGTAACATAAATTTTCTTACCACGCTCATGAGTATATTTGATAGCTTCTTCAAAACTTTCATAATTAAATTCTCTTGCAGTGCGCGATCTTAAAGAAAAATTATTCACACCCGCATAAACCGCATCTGCGCCATAAGCTAAAGCAATTTTTAATTTTGTGAAATTTCCTGCAGGAGCTACTATTTCAGGAATGATCATTTTTGCCCTAAACTTGCAATTAAAGCTTCTATATCATCATTACTTACAACATCAGCAGTACTATCACCTTCAATATGCACTGCAGAACTTACACGTTTTTTATCATCAATTTTACCTTCAAATAAAGAACTCATATAACGGCTTAAAGCACGCATTACATTAATAACACGTTCGATTTTTTGACGATGTATATCTTGATACTGCATTGCATCCATTGCCATCATCGCTTCATCTTGTCCGCTTTGAAGATTTCCGACAATCTCCTTAGAACTTTTTTTAGCTTGATTGTTTAATTCTAAAGCTTCACTGAAACTTTCCACATTAGGGAATTTTTCATTAAGTTTAGAAAAAATATCAATATTTTTTTCTATTGCTTTATTTATTTCTTTGAGTAAACTTTCAGAATCCGCAAAAAAATTATTAATACTTTCAAGCTTATCCATCATTTCCGTTGCTTTAAGCTCGCTATCTTTTGTAACATCATCTAACTGATGTACAACTTTATGCTCCTGATTTGGTGGGGGTGGTGGCCATACTACACTAGGATTAGGTTTGTAATCAGCTATTTTGACATCTTCTAACATCAAAGCATCTTCTTCGGTATTCGATTCTTCGGTTTTTATCTCTGCTTCTGTCTCTGAATCAAGATCAACATCACCATTCATCAAAGCATCAAGCTCTTCTTGAGTCATTTTTTTCCCTTTTTTAAATCTAGATTTTCAATAATTGCTCAAAATTATAATCAATTTTATCTAAAACAAAAATATAAATTTTTATTTTTTAATCTTTTTAAATTAAATTTTTAAATTTATTAAAAAAAATATATTAATTAAATCTTAATTAAAAATTTTATGATATAATTTTATAAATTTAATTACGTAAAGGAGTAAAAATATGGGAAAATTTGTTAATAATATAGATGATTTTTTCAAATTTTGCAAACAAAATGAAGTGCTTTTTGTTGATTTTCGTTTTACAGATATGATAGGAACTTGGCATCATATTACCTATAATCTTCATGCAATCAATGAAGAAACATTTCAAACTGGCATTCCATTTGATGGAAGCTCAATCCATGGATGGCAGCCTATAGAAAAATCAGATATGATTTTAAAACCTGATGCTCAAAGTGCTTTTTTAGATCCTTTTACAGCTGATCCTACTATCATAGTATTTTGTGATGTGTATGATATTTACAAAGGACAAATGTATGAAAAATGTCCAAGAAGCATAGCAAAAAAAGCAATGGAACACCTTAAAAATAGTGGCATAGCTGATACTGCTTACTTTGGACCAGAAAATGAATTCTTTGTTTTTGATAGTGTAAAAATAGTTGATACTACTCATTGTTCTAAGTATGAAGTTGATACCGAAGAAGGAGAGTGGAATGACGATAGAGAATTTACCGATAGCTACAATACTGGACACAGGCCAAGAAACAAAGGTGGATATTTTCCAGTTCAGCCAATTGATTCTTTAGTAGATATTCGTTCTGAAATGGTTCAAACCCTTGAAAAAGTAGGTCTTAAAACTTTTGTTCATCATCATGAAGTTGCACAAGGACAAGCTGAAATAGGAGTAAATTTTGGCACGCTTGTAGAAGCAGCTGACAATGTTCAAATTTATAAATATGTTGTAAAAATGGTAGCTCATTTAAATGGCAAAACTGCCACTTTTATGCCAAAACCTTTATACGGAGATAATGGCAATGGTATGCATGTTCATATGAGCTTATGGAAAGATGGAGTAAATTTATTTTACGATAAAGATGGATACAGTGGACTTAGTCAAACTGCTATAAATTATATAGGTGGAATTTTAAAAAATGCTAGAAGTGTTGCAGCTTTTACAAATCCAAGTTCCAACTCTTACAAAAGAATAGTTCCTGGCTTTGAAGCTCCTTGTATTTTAACTTATTCTTGTCAAAACAGATCAGCAAGTTGTCGCGTTCCTTATGGCATAGGTAAAAATTCAGCTCGTATAGAAATTCGCTTCCCTGATAGCACTGCTAATCCTTATTTAGCTTTTGTTAGTCTTTTAATGGCAGGTCTTGATGGAATCAAAAATAAAACCATTCCTGTGGGTCCTATGGATGAAAATTTATTTGATCTTACTTTGGATGAAATACGTGAAAAAGGGATAGAGCAATTACCACATACTCTAAGAGGAAGTTTAGAAGCTTTAATCCGACATAATTCTTATTTAAAACCTGTAATGAGTGATATTTTTATCGATGACTATCAGCATTTAAAATTTGAAACACAAGTTTGGCCAGTAGAAGCTCGTCCAACTGCTTATGAATTTAAAACTTGCTACTCTTGCTAAAAATTTAATGGCGTTTAACACGCCATTAAACTAAAAAAGAATTAAAAATTATTTATTTTATATCAACTATCGCTTAAGCTGATTTACAATTCCTAGCATATCATCACTTGTTGTAATTGCCTTAGAACCCGCTTCATAAGCTCTTTGTCCTGTGATAAGATCCGTCATTTCTTCAACAAGCTGAACATTACTAAGTTCTATAAATCCATGTCTTATTGTTCCAAGCCCATCTTGTCCTGCTATACCCGCAACAGGTGCACCACTTGCTCCTGTTTCAAGATAAAGATTATCACCCATAGAATGAAGACCCGCTGGATTTATAAACTGAACTAGCTCCACTTGGCCAATTTGAGTTTCTTGTTGCTCCCCTGGTAGCATTACAGAAACGGTTCCATCTGTAGCAACATTAATTGCTGTTGCGCCTTCAGGTATTGTCATCTCAGGTAAAAGTCTATAACCATCTGAATTTACAATATTACCTTCATTATCTTTTGTAAATTGCCCATTTCTAGTATATCCTATAGTGCCATCAGGAAGTTGTATTTGAAAAAACCCATTACCTGCAATAGCCATATCAAGACCATCAGTACTTGTTGATTTTAAATTTCCTTCAGTAAAAACTTTAGTTACCGCTGTTGGACGCACACCCACACCCACTTCTATACCCGAAGGAGAAAGAGTAGTAGCCGAAGTCGAAGTTCCTGCATACTTCATAACTTGATACATAAGGTCAGCAAATTCTGCGCGACTTTTCTTAAAACCTGCTGTATTAACATTGGCGATGTTATTTGAAGTAACATCAATTTGTGTTTGCTGCGCTACCATTCCCGTAGCAGCAGTATGAAGTGATCTCATCATTTTTAATCCTTTTTTTATTTTATTTTAAATTATTTAACAGCTGCAAGCTTATTGATAGCTTCTTGATTTAAGTCATCCATATGAGCTGTCATAACTTTTTGATACATTTCTACCATTCTGTTTGCTTCAATCAGTCCTACCATTTCAGTAACTGGATTAACATTTGATCCCTGAGAAAAACCTTGGCGAATAGCATTGGAGTTTTCCAAATCTCTAATGCGGGTTAGATCATCTATTTTATAGACATTATCTCCATCTTTTTGCAAAGCTCTTATATCATCTACTTGCGCTACAAATAATCTTGCATTTTGAACTCCATCAACTTCAATGCTTCCGTTTTTATCAACGCTAATTTGAACAGCACCATTAGGAATGCGTATGCCAGCATTCTGAGGATTATTAAAATAATCACTACTTAACACCTTGTATCCTTGCTTATTTACCAAATAACCCTCATCATCAAGTTGAAAATTTCCATCTTTAGTTAATCTTACTTCTCCATCTTTGGTCTGAACCAAATAAAAAGCATCTTCTCTAGTCATTGCCAAATCCAAAGGATTGTTTGTAGCCTTTAAAGAACCTAGGCTAAAATCCGTATATTCTTGAGAAACTTGTGGGATTCCATCTATTGTAGTATTTACAAAACGAGATGCATCTCTTGTGTGATTTTCTATAGGCAACTCATCCTGAGTTTCTTTAAAAATCCTTTTAAAATCTGCAATAACCACATCATCTCTTTTGTATCCACTTGTATTAATATTGGCAAGATTATTAGTAATCACATCAAGTTTATTAAACTGAGTTACCATTCCGCCAGTTGCTTGATAATATCCATTTTGCATATTTTCACCTATAAAATTAAGATTTTATAGCTATAAAAGCAAAGAGTGTTCCAACTTTTAAAAACAAAGAAAAATAAATATTTGAAAGATTATTAGGAGAGAATTTTAAACTATAAAAAGCAAGATTTGACTCAATCTTGCTTTAAAATCAATTTTAATCCATTTGACGACGCAAGAAAGTCGGTGTTTCAATTTGCGCCATTATCTCTTCATCGTAACCACCGCTTACCTTTTTAAGACTTAAATAAGGATTTTTCTTAGAAGCTTGAGCTTCTTCGGTAGATTTTTTAGCTACTGTATCTTTATCTTCAAATCCTGTCGCAATAATAGTCACTTCAACTCTATCTTCCATGCTATCATCTGTGGTAGAACCAAAAATAATCTTAGCATTTTCATCAACAATTTCTTGTATACTATTTGCTGCTGCTGAAATTTCAAACAAAGAGCAATTAGAACTTGTTTTAAAATGTAAAATAACTCCCTTGGCACCTTTAATATCCATTCCATCAAGCAAAGGAGATTCTATAGCGTTTGAAAGAGCCTCTTCTATAGCATTTTCACCACTAGCACTACCAACACCCATAAGTGCGAGTCCGCGATGACTCATGATGGTTCTTACATCCGCAAAGTCAACATTAATATCTCCATTATCAAGCAAGATAGACACCATACCTTTTACAGCACGAGCTAAAATATCATCAACCAATCTAAAAGCATCTTTAATGCCTGCTTTTTTATCAATAATGCTCAATAATTTTTCATTTTGAATTACAAGAATAGAATCACTTTCTTTTTTAAGCTCAAGGAGACCGCTTTCAGCAAGTTTTTTTCTTTGTTTTCCTTCAAATGCAAAAGGCATAGTTACAACAGAAACAGTTAAAGCTCCAATCTCTTTAGCTGCTTGTGCAATAACTGGAGTGGCGCCCGTTCCAGTACCTCCACCAAAACCTGAAGCAATAAATACAATATCACTTTGACTAAGACTTGCTTTTATTTCCTCAAAACTTTCTCTAGCGCTTTCTGCACCTACTTCAGGAAGCATACCAGCGCCTAAACCTTTAGTTTTTTTCTCGCCAAGTTGAATTTTAGTTTTTGCTAATGAAATTGAAATAGCTTGTGCATCAGTATTTGCTGCAATTAAATCAAGATCATTTAATCCCATTTTAACCATATGGTTGATCATATTACCGCCACCGCCACCGCAGCCTATAACCTTAATTTTTGCACCTTTATTATGTTGCATTTCTTCTACTAAAAATTCACTCATAAAAATTTCTCCTTGTTAAAATTGATTCATAATTTTATGCCAGATATTTGAAAAAACGCTAGGTTTTTTTTCTTTTGGCTCTTTAAAATCTAATTGTTCTTGTATTGCAATTGTATCATTTTCTTGCAAATTTTCATCAAAAAAATCAGATTTTATTTCACTTTCTGCATCTTTTTGCAAAACAATATCTTGTTTAATTTGACGATTAAAATTTTCAATTTCCCCTTTATATCTTAATTTTTCATTAGAATCAAGTTCATAAGGCGTAAAATACCCAGCTCCATATAAACAAAGTCCTATAGCACAAGTATTTTCAGGATCATTAAAAATTTCACTAAAACCAGTAATCAAATCTTTTCTTGCAGTAGCTAGTCTAACTGAGCGATTATCAAATGTTGCAGGAGCTAGCTCATCAATACCTGCTAACTTAGTCATTCCACCTGTTAAAACAACTCCACCGCCTATAGCATTGGCATAACGATTATCACTTAAGATTTTTGCCAAAATCATCAAAGTTTCTTCCGCTCTTGCATAAATTACGTTTGAAATAATATCCAAAGAAACTTCATTAACCTTTCTTTCATCACCCATTGAAGGAATTTGTATAAGGGTATTAGGCTGTTGTGAAAGAGCTGCATAATTAAGCTTGATTTTTTCTGCTTCTTTTAAAGGTGTATGCAATGCCATTGATAAATCTTGGGTGATATTAATCGAGCCAATTTGCAAACAATCATTATATCTAATTGAATTTCCGGTATGAACAACCATATCACAAATCGCTCCACCCATATCAATCAAAACAGCGCCTAATTCCTTTTCGCTATCATCTAAACAAGCTATAGCTGAAGCATATCCTGAAAGAACTATATTATCCACTCTTAAATCAGCTAATTCAACCGCTTTCTTAAGATTTTTAATATGAGATTCTTGTGAAATCACTATATGGGTTGAAACTTCTAAACGATTACCACTCATTCCCAAAGGATCATCAACATGTTCAAGATCATTAACCTTAAAATTATAAGGCAAAACATGAATAATTTCATAACCACTTGGTAGATTGGCAGTATGCTTAGCTGTACTTACAGCACGATGAATTTCTTTAATGCCTATTTCATGATTTGGAATATTAACAACACCTACACTATCAACGCTTTTAGTATAAGCACCTGATATAGACACCACAACCTTATCATAATGAACTCCGCTCATCATCTCGGCACTTCTAACAGCTTCTTCAATAGATTTAGAAGCAAGCTCTATATTGGTAATGGCACCTTTTTTAACCCCGTTGGTTTTTGACTTGGAAAAACCAATAATTTTTAATCCATCTTCATCTTTTTGAGCAATAATGGCACAAGTCTGGGTTGAGCCTAAGTCAATTCCTAATATATTCAAAATCAATTCCCTTTATAATAAATTTTTATTGGATATATCTTTTTAAGTTCATCAACAAGTTCTTGCTTAAGCTCATTTGCTTTTAAATTTTGCAAATTTTGCTCAAGCATAGTTTTGTATTGTTTAAATTTATCGGAGTTCATATCTAATTTTTGTTTATTTATTTTATATAATATTGCTTTATTGTCATTAATGATCACATAAGAACTATTTTGATCAGCATTAAATACATTCATTAAAAAATAAGCAAATTCAGAATCATTTAATATCTTATCACTAAGCTTTACACTCTCGCGAGAACTATCTCGACTTACAAAGCCTATATCATCGCCTTTAAAATTTACTAAACTATTTTTAGCTTTTTCTTCTAAATTTTTTCTAGCTTGTTCGCTTAAATACATAGGTAAAACTTCTTCTCTAGCTTCTTCAAAAGTTTTATTTCTTATAGGATCTACTTTATTTAGTTTAACTATGATATATCCGTTATTATAAGGTGCTGGTCGTAAAACATCTCCATTTTTAGCTTTATTCAAAAGATCAATTGGATAATAAACATCAGATTCACTAATATTTTGATCTTTTTGAAAATTATCTTTCCCATTTTTTAAATCTAAAAATTTAGCATTAGCCACATTCTTTAGTTGCATTAAGGCGTAATCTTTAGCAACTTCATTTTTAGCAGACTGAAAATCCATTACTTTACCTGCAAAATCTTTATATTTTAGTTTATTTTCATCTTGATTATAAAATTTTTCTAATTCTTTGTCGTCAATTTTCTCATTGCTAACTGGCAAAAAATAAGTTGAAATTTCATATATTTTTTTAGTTTTATAATCTTCTTTATGTTCATTCCAAAGCTTTTTTAAATCCTCTTCATTAATCTTAATATTTTTTTTGTCATAATCAATTTTTGCAATACTTAAGGCATCTTGCATGAAATAACTAGAAGCTAACATTTTTAATTCCTCATCTTTGCTAGGAATATTAAAAATTTGATTAAGTTTATCAGTAATTACTTCATTTGCAAGTTGTGTTTCATAATCTTTTGGAGTTAAATTATTGGCATTTAAAAGTTCATAATAAATTGTTTTGTTAAAATCCCCTGTAGGATCTTGAAATTCTCTAGTATTTGCAAGTTTTTGTAAAATTTCATTCTCGTTTACGCCAATACCCAAATCTTTGGCAAAATTTAACAAAAGCTTATCTTCAACAAGAGAGCTTAAAGCTATATTTTTAATGCCTAGTTGCTCAGCATTTTCTGGAGTTAAAGCACCATTGCTAATTTGATTATAATAACTTAAAATTTGTCTATATCTAGTATCAAATTCACTAAAACCTATCTTTTCATTTCCTACAGTTGCAACACTCGAACTTCTATTGAGATTAAAATCATAAGCACCCCAACCTAAAAAGCCAGCGCCAACAAAAGCTATAGTACTAACCCATATAGTAACAACAAGATATTTTTTGTGATGTTGCATCCAAGTAAGCATATCATTCCTTGATTAAATTTAAACTAGATATTGTATCGTAGAAGTGTTTAAGTGGAGTTTAATTATAAAATTTTTACCAAAAAATATTTGTTCTTTAAATTTTATGATTTTTACAATGAAATTTAGTTATAATTATAGTTTATAAAAATTTATTAGGATTGATTTTGGAAATTCCTCATATCCCAGTTTTGCTTAATGAAGTTCAAGAGATTTTTAAAAATCTTAAAACAGGTTATTTTTTAGACTGCACTTTAGGATTTGGCGGACATAGTGAAGCTTTGCTTAAAAATCATCCTGATCTTAAATTCATTGCTTGTGATCAAGATCAACAAGCTTTAGAATTTTCTAAAAAACGCCTTAAAGATTTTCGCAATAGGATAACTTTTATGCAAAGTAATTTTAGTGAAGTTTTAGAAAAAATTTCACATAAAGAAGAATTAAGAGGTATTTTAGCAGACATTGGAGTTTCTTCATTTCAGCTTGATAATAACGAAAGAGGTTTTAGTGTAAATTCTGACTTTTTGGATATGAGAATGAATCAAAACTCCAAAATATCGGCTTATGAGATTATTAATACTTATACAAAAGAGCAATTAACTTCCATTTTTAAAGATTATGGAGAATTATATGATGCACATTTTATTGCTAAAAAAATTTGCCTAGAAAGAAGTAAAAATCCAATCAAAGGTGCCAAAGAGCTTTATCAAATCATAGGAAAAGGTAAACAAAATCATAGAAAAATTTCCAAAGCTACTTTAGCATTTCAAGCCATTAGAATAGAAGTAAATCAAGAACTTAAAGTGCTTAAAGATTTTCTTGAACATTTAGAAAATTTAAAACCAAAAAATTGCATTTTAGCTATCATTAGCTTTCATTCTTTAGAAGATAGAATAGTAAAACAATTTTTCAAAAAATGGTCAAAAAACTGCATTTGTAATGAAAAAATAATGCGTTGCGAATGTGGAAATAACCATAGCCTAGGACAAATAATAACTAAAAAAGCTATAAGTGCGA
Organism: Campylobacter sp. BCW_6464; assembly: GCF_001762775.1. Classification (NCBI taxonomy): domain Bacteria; kingdom Pseudomonadati; phylum Campylobacterota; class Epsilonproteobacteria; order Campylobacterales; family Campylobacteraceae; genus Campylobacter; species Campylobacter sp. BCW_6464. The sequence continues at coordinate 33,400 of NZ_MJXM01000027.1, forward strand.
GCAAGGAAGAACTTTTAAAAAATTCTCGCTCTAGTTGTGCTAAAATGCGGGCTTTTTATTTTAATAATTTGGATAATAAATAATGCTAGAAGATGATTTTATAAAAGAACGCCAAAACATACGCCAAAAAATGCTGAAATTTTCTCGCGCCATAAATCAAGGCAAACCGCTTGATGATGATTTAAGAGATGAAATTTCTAGCGATGATATTTTAAGACGTCGTTTTAAAAAAAAGACTCCTAATAAATTCTTAGAAGAACTCGATGAAGAGTATGAGTCAAAACATACTAAAAAATCAAATATATATTTAAAAGAAGATCTGATCAATGTTAAATTAGAAGAAAAGCAATCTCTTGCTAAAAAATTTTTTTCCAAAATGAAAGAAAGGAAAAAAGAAGAAAATAAAAAAACTAAAAAGATTTTTTCGTTTGGAAGAAAAAAAATAAACGAGATAAAAAATATTCAAACCAAACCAAAAATTCAAACAAAAAATGATCAAAACCCTATCCAAGATAAAAAAGAAAAAAAAGAATCTATAAAATCTATAGAAAAAATTCAAAAAACTGAGCCTAAAATACAAAATTCCCAAACTATAGAAAAACGACCTGATATTAAAAAACAACCCGATATTAAACAAAGTTTGGAAAATTTACAAAAAAAGATAACACCACAAGAAAATAAACAAGAACTTCCAAAACCATCCAATCAAGCCCAAGAAAAACAACAAAATGATGAAGATGCTCAAAAGGCAAAAAATGTTTTATTAGAAGGCTACTCTAATGCCACCAAAGAAGATAGAAACCTAAATTTCAATCATCTTCTTTTTGCGGCTTTACTTGTTAGTTTTGCGTTATTTTTATTTGCTCCACAAATTTATATTAGAAATCAAATTTATTATCTTAGTAGAGAAATTGCTACATTAAGAACAGAAGAAAGCGTTTTAAACGAAGAAAATAAAGATTTAAAAAGAAGGCTTGAAAATATGCGATTCCAAAATCAAATTTTAGACTATTTAGAATGAATAATCTTATCTAAAACATACTGCTCTAAATTTGCTTTTGGAATTTCCTCTTTTAAGGCTTCCTTATAAATTTCACCTGCCATTATAGAGTATTTTTCATAAGCAAAATAAGGGAAATGCAAAGCCCAGGCTTTTTGTATTATTTTTTTTGAGATTATTTTGCGAGTATAAACTTTAAAAATATCATATCCTATAAATACACAAGCAGTAACCATAACAGCACTCACTATGCTTATATGAAAGTCAAGTTTTGTTAAAAAATAATGAGTAATTAAAAGCAATGGTAACAAAACCACAGCACAAAAAACACCAAAATAAATATAAGAATTTAGAATTTTGAAATTAAAATTTAGCTTAGAAGGATCTACAAGCATACCGTCATTAAAAAGTGCATTTGCCTCTAATAAATCCTTCACTAAAACAGGTTGTTCTGATACTTTAAATAAAAAACGAAGGCTAAATTCTTTAAATTTTTTCATAATCCATGCTTTATTTTTTAATTAAAATTTTATCTAAAGAAAATTAATTTTTACTAAATATAAACCTCTTTCAATTGCTTATTAATTCTTCTGTAATTCTAGCGATTTCTAATTCTTCATCTGTAGGAATAACAAGCACTTTAACTTTAGAATTTGCATGATTTATCATTCTTTCGCCCGAAATCCTTTGTTTGTTAAGTTCAAAATCTAACTCGATACCAAGATGAGCTAATCTCTCACATACTTTTTGTCGAACCAAACTATCATTTTCTCCTATACCACCTGTAAAAATAATAGCATCGGTTTTTGGCAACACGGCAAAGTAGGATCCTATATATTTAACAAGACGATAACAAAACATATCAAGAGCCAAGCGTGCTTTATCATTACCTTGTTCTATCTCTCTTTCTATATCTCTAAAATCATTATAACCGCAAATTCCATATACTCCACTTTTTTTATTCATCAGTGTATCTATTTCTTCTATAGTTAAACCTTTGATATGACTTATAAAAGGTAAAATAGCAGGGTCTAAATCTCCACAACGCGTTCCCATAATAAGTCCTTCAAGTGGAGTAAAGCCCATAGAAGTATCTACACTCTTACCTTTTTCTATAGCACATACACTTGCGCCATTTCCAAGATGAGCAGAGATGACATTTAATTCATTTTGATCTTTTTGAAGAAATTTTGCCGCTCTAGAACTAATATAAGCATGAGAAGTCCCATGAAAACCATATCTTCTAATATTATGCTTATCATAAAAATCATAAGGCAAAGCATACATATAAGCAAAATCAGGCATAGTGCGATGAAAAGCTGTATCAAAAATAGCTGCATTAGCAACACTAGGTGCAGCTTTAATCATTGTTTTTATACCTGCTAAATGGGCAGGATTATGCAAAGGAGCAAAAATACTAACCCTATCTATCTCTTTAAGAACATAGTCATCTACTAAACAATGCTCACTTAAATTTCTTCCCCCATGAACTATACGATGACCACAGCCATCAAGAGCATTTAAATCCGCTAAAATTCCTGATTCTTTAAAAAGCTCATTAACTATACTAAGTCCTTCTTCGTGATTATTTATTGTTAATTCTCTTTCAAAACTTTCATTATTTAAAACATTTTTTAATATAACTTTTGAATTTTGCTCTCCGATTTTCTCTACTAAGCCACTGGCTTTAACGATTTTATTATCAAAAAATTTAAATTTAATCGATGAAGAACCTGAATTTAAAACTAAAATTTTCATTTATTATTCCTTTCTATTGAGCTTGTATAGCACTTAAAATAACAGTATCTACAATATCATCTACCAAACATCCACGACTTAAATCATTAACAGGTTTTTTAAGACCTTGTAAAATAGGACCGATTGCTAAAGCATTAGCGGTTCTTTGAACTGCTTTGTAACAAATATTTGCTGCATTAAGATCAGGAAAAATATATACATTTGCATGGCCTGCTATCTTAGAATTTGGCATTTTCTTTGCCGCAGTCTTTAGATCATAAGCGCAATCAAACTGCATAGGACCATCTATATTTAACTCAGGGTATTTTTCTTTAGCAATTTTTAATGCTTCTTTTACAAGATCTACACTTTCCCCTTTACCGCTATCACCACTAGAATAAGAAAGCAAAGCTATTCTTGGTTCAAGTCCAAAAGATTTAGCAGTCATAGCACTTACATAAGCACTAGTTGCAAGCTGTTCAGCAGTTGGACTTGGATTTACAGCACAATCAGCAAAAGCTAAAACTTGATCTTCAAGCCCCATAAAGAAAATTCCCGAAACAGAACTAATACCTTCTTTGGTTTTAATAAGCTGCAATGCAGGGCGAATTGTTTCAGCCGTAGTAGTTGATGCTCCACTAACCATAGCATCAGCTTTTCCAGTATGTATAAGCAAAGTTCCAAAATAAGTTTTATCCTGAACTAGCATCTTAGCCTCTTCTAAACTCATTCCTTTAGATTTTCTTGCCTCATAAAGAATGGAAGTAAATTCTTGATTATATTCTGAATTGAGCGGATTCATAATTTGTATAGTACTTAAATCAAGACTTAATCTAGCAGCATCTTGTTTGATTTTTTCCTCATCACCCAATAAAATAAGATCAACAACTTTACTTTTTAATAAAATTTCAGCAGCTTTTAAAATTCTCTCATCATTACTTTCTGGCAAAACAACAGTTTTTTTATTTTTTACGCTTTGTTTAATCAATTCATATTTAAAACGATGCGGAGTTATAAAATCATACTCTTCAAGCTTTTGCACTTCTTCAAAATTAAATTTTTCATTAATCAAAACATAATTACGACCATCTAGGGCATGATCGAAATATTTTTGAGCTATAAGTTTATCTTCATCGTTAATAATAGCAGCGATAGGGGTATTAAGATTTTTAGCCAATTTTATACTAAGATCAAATCCATCAAGTATTCCAAATTCGCAAAAGCTATTTACAAGCACAAAATCGTATTTGCGTTTTAACTCTTCATATTCTTCTAAAATAACATTAAAAAAATTATGAGGATCTTTGCTAAATTCCTCCATTGCCTCTCTAAAGGTAAAACCATAAGCGCTTTTTACAGTTTGATTGATATTAAATTCTTCCAACCAACCTTGCAAAACAGGGACGCGATGTATGTATATTACAGGGCAATAAATTGCGATATTTTTGTAAATTTTGCTATAATTTTTAAGCAAATTTGTACTAATAATAGTATTTAACTCATCACTTCTAGATCTCATCAAATAAAGATTTGCCATCATTTTCTCCTTAAATTTATAAATGTGGAACACTCTTTGCTTTTTCTAATTTTAACAAAGAAAAATAAAAATTCATATTTTAAAGGACGAAAATGAAAAAAGTTTTATTTTATGTGTTACCGTTTGCATTTTTTGGTTGTTCTGCAACGGTTGATCCGCAAATTTCAATGAAACCACCTGCTTATGTAGAAGAACTTGCACCAAAACAAAGTAATAATGTAGAAAGTGCACCAGGATCACTTTTTGGCAAAGGGGATAATCCTTTATTTTCAGATAAAAAAGCTATGAATGTAAATGATTTAGTTACAGTTGTTATACAAGAAAGTACCACTCAAAGCACACAAGCTAATAAAGCAACAAGTAGAACTAATACCTCAAATTTAGGCGGAGGTGCTTTAACAGGAAGTTCAGGAGTGGTAGCCAATGCTCTTAATAAAGTCAATGCTTATTCTAATATAGGCTTTCAAACCAATAGTTCAAACAAGTACACAGGAACAGGCTCACAAAGCAGAAATGAAAGTTTCAATACTACAATTTCAACGCGTGTAATTAAAATTTTATCAAATGGTAATTATTTTATCGAAGGCTCAAGAGAGCTTTTAATCAACGGAGAGAAACAAATCATACAATTAAGCGGTGTTATTCGTCCTTATGACATCGGTCAAGACAATACTATAGATAGTAAATATATAGCAGATGCTAAAATTCTTTATAAAACAGAAGGTGAAGTGGATAGAAGCACAAGAAAACCTTGGGGTAGCAAAGTTATAGAAGCGATATGGCCATTCTAAAAGCAAGGTTAAACCTTGCCTCTTGGCTTTTATTCTTTTACAGCCCTACTTTTAACCTCATCTTCAACTTCAGCTAAAAATCTATCTACAAGTTCACTTTCTTTTAATTTGGCTACAACTTCACCATGTCTTATAACAAGCCCTTGATTTTTCCCAAAGGCTATAGCCACATCAGCGCCCTTAGCTTCACCTAAAGCATTTACTACACAACCCATAACACTGATATTTAAAGGTTCTTTTATATGCTTGGTTTTTTCTTCTACGATTTTAATCGCGCTTAACAAATCACTTTGAATCCTACCGCAAGTTGGACATGAGATGATATTTACTCCGCTTTTTTGCACTCCACTATCTTGCAAAATCGCTCTTGCTACACGAATTTCCTCTTCAAGCTCACCCGTCATAGAAACACGCATAGTATCGCCTATACCTTTAAGAAGTAAATTTCCTAAAGCTATAGAACTTTTTACAGTGCTATGAAATTTAGTTCCTGCTTCAGTCACCCCTAAGTGAAAAGGATAATCACAAAGCGGTCTTAATCTCTCATAAGCTTCTATAGTTTTTTGAGCATCTGAAGTCTTCATGGAAATTTTAATATCAAAAAAGTCTAAATCCTCTAAAAGCTTGATATTATACATCGCACTTTCTAGCATAGCATCGACACCATAGCCAAATTTATCACTAAATTGTTTTTCTATGGAGCCGTGATTTACACCGATACGTATAGGGATACCCCGTTCTTTACATGCTTTTACCACTTCTTTGATATTTTCTTTAGAACCTATATTGCCAGGATTTATACGCACTCCATCAATAAATTCAGCACAATATACAGCCAAATTATGATTAAAATGAATATCTACGATTAAAGACAAAGGACTTTTAGCTTTAATCTCTTTTAAAGCCCTTGCATCAGCCATATCCAAGCACGCCAAACGCACTATATTTGCTCCTGCAAAATAAAGACGATTGATTTGCTCCAAAGAACCTTCTATATCTCTTGTTTTAGTAAAAAGCATAGATTGAACTGAAATAGGTGCATCACCGCCTATTAAAACATCTCCTACTTTGATTTGTCTGGTTTTAAATCTTTTATACTCCATAACTTCACTCTTTGAAAAATTTTAATATCAAATTTTAACTTTTTATTGCTTTAATTAAAGTTTATTTTTGATAATATATTTAAATTTCATGACATTTAAATATTTATGAATTATATATAAATTAAATACAATTAAAAGAGGTTATATGCAAAATCTTTTACTCTATATAAACAATAACCTAACTCCAACCCTAGCTCAAATTCTTTTACAAGCTTTAAAAAATTCGAATAATGAAAAATTTTTTACCTTTGTTTTGGAAAATATTGAAATAATTTGCACTTGGCTCAATTCTAGCGAATTTAAGAATAGATATTTATCAATAAAACATCCTTATCCACCTTTAATCAATCCTAATTTTATAGAAATAGATGCTAGTCGACATTGTGCAGAATTAGCCTGGGATTTAAATTTACCCCTACCTAAACACTATAAATTTATCTATATTTCTCCACATGGCGTTGGAGCAGCAGCATTTTTAAGATACCTTAATCAATGTTGCGATGTAACTTGTTTTGCCTCCTGGGTTTTACCACCTGATGCCAAAGAAAGATATTGTCTTAATTACATGTGTCTAAATGACAATACGATTACTCAATATGCTATTAATATATCAGAAATCAATCTACCTTATTTTGATAAATATCTATCTTTATTGGATTTTAACTCTAAAATTATTTGCGGAGTTCGCGATCCAATAGGAATTTTAAAGCATAACTGGGGAAGAGATTGGAGTAAAGTTTTAAGAAACTATCCCTCTGAATTTAATCTAACTTATGATTGGCGTTATTATATCGACTATCTTACTCATCAAAATCATAAAATTAAAATCGATATAAACGAACTACAACAAGGAGTTTTTATCATCTCTTATTTATTAAAATATTTTAACAAAAACAATGTATACTATCTTGATATGGAAGAAATCCGCCAATCAAAGGCCTTCGATACTATGAATTTACTTGCTATAAATTTTAATTTTACCCCCCCCCATAAAGATAAATTAGATTTATTTAAAATTAAAGAATTTAGAGGTTATATTCGCTATCTTTTTCCTATCACACTCTATGCAAATTCTAAAGATATTAATAACACCTTTTATCTTAATACTCCTAAAAATAATAAAAATTTCAATATTGATAAAACTTCTAGCATTCCCATAATTTTAGACAGAAAACATATCAATCATGAAAAAATAGACATAATACAAGAAATTATAAAAAACGACCTATGTAATGATATGGGTGTATATATTGATAAAAATGATTTTAAACAATTAGAACAAAACAATCTTTTATTTTCAACAATTAAACATTATTTGTATGATTTTTTATATCAAATTAAAATAACCATAGATGAAACAGAATCAAAAATGATGAAAGAAAAAGATGTAATAGATTATTTTATAAAAAATAAATCACTTATTTATACTTTTTTTAATATATTTGAAAATGAACTAAATCATTTAAAACAAACACATCCTCATATTATTGACTCTTGGAAATATTATAAAGAATTTGAAAAGATATACAAAGATAAATAATTATCTTACTTACACAAAATCAATAGGATCAATATCTGCACTTACATTTTTAAATTGCAAAATATAATTTTCAATTGCCACTAAAACTTTATGATTTTCACTTCTAAGTAATAAATAAAAACGATATTTTCCATGTAGCATTTCAACTCCACAAATTCCATAGCCTACCAATTTTACCTGTTTGATATTTTTAAATTGAGAAGCAAATTTTTCACAAAGTTTTTGTGCACTTTTTTGATCTTTATCTTCTATAAGAACTCTTAAAAGGCGTTTAAATGGGGGGTAAAGATCTTTTCTATTTTCTAACTCATCTTTTAAAAAAGCATCATAATTCTCTATATACCTTTCAAAAAAAGCTCTATTTTTTGTTTGTAAAAGTACTCTTGCTTCGCCTTTACGCCCTGCCCTGCCTGCAACTTGCATAGCTAAAGCTAAAGTTTCTTCACTCGCTCTAAAATTAGGACGCAACAAATATTCATCAAGCCCTAAAATCACACTCAAATCCACACTATGATAATCATGCCCTTTAGCAAGCATAGAGGTGCCAATAAGTATATCGATCTTATCTTCATTAAAGTCTTTTAAAATAGTATTAAGCTTTTTAACGCTTGTGATTTCATCGCTATCAAATTTTGCTATTTTTGCTAAAGGCAAAGCATTTTGCAAAAGCTCTAAAAGTTCAGCAGTCCCCATTTTTCTAGCTTCTAACATTTCTCCTTTACAACTTGGACAATTTTGCTCTATTAAAGAAGTATAATTACAATAATGACATTTTAAAACATTTTTCTTTTTATGCATACTCATAGCAATAGAACAAAAAGGACATTTTATCGTTTCTCCGCAATCCTTGCAAATGATTTGCCTAAAATTAGCCCTTGTAGGTAAAAACACTATAGCTTGTTTTTGATGTTTTAAACTTTTTTCTAATTCGCTTAAAAGCATAGGTGTTATACCAAGCTCATTTTCATCATATAAAAAATGTTTTTTGCTCTCAAAAAAAGTTCCTTTTAGTCTAAAACTTTTTTGTTTGTAAAAACTCGTCAAAGATGGGGTTGCAGAACCTAAAACCACTTTAATATTATTTTTTTGACCCAAAAAAAGTGCTAAATCTCTTGCATTGATAAAAGGCTGATTAGAAGCCTTGTAAGAATTATCATGTTCTTCATCTACTACAATAAGTCCTAAATTTCTAAAAGGCAAAAACAAAGCCGATCTTGCACCCGCTACTAAAAGCACTTCTCCCTTGCAAAAACGCTCTAAATATTCTTGCTTTTTTTTCTTTGAAATTTTAGAATGCCACAGGAAAAAATTATCCTTAAAATACACTTCCAAACGCTTTTTCATTTGTGGAGTAAGTGCGATTTCTGGCATCAAAAGCAAAGCTTGCTTACCCTGTTCCAAACACTCTTTTATCAAAGAAATATAAATTTCAGTCTTGCCACTACCCGTATCAGCAAAAAGCAAGGAGTTGTTTTCTTTTTGAAGAAAACTTAAGGCATTTTGTTGTTGATTGCTTAGCTTAGGGGTATCTTTAAAAAACATTTTTTGACATTCATACTTAGGACTAGTTTCAAAAAATCCCAAAACAAAACCAAGTTTTGAAGCATAATAATAAACAATAAAATTTGCTAATTCAAATTGCAAAGGAGTTAGAAAATACCCTGTAATTTCTTTAATTTCTACGGTTTTAAAATCAGGTTTTTGACATTCTTTAAGCACGATAGCTTTAAGGTTTTTTTTAGTTTTTAAATCCACTAATACTTGTGTTAAAGGTTTGATTTCATCAAAACTATGAAAAGTTAAATTATCCAAATACAAACCACAAATTGCAAGTTCATAATATCTTATATCAAATCTTTGCATCTAGAACTTCCTATACACTTTAACAAACCTTCTTTAGAATCATAAATAAATTCAACCATCTCTTTGGCGTTTAATGCAAATCTATAGTGATTTTTACCTATTTTTATCCAAGATTTAAAATCAGAATAAATAGGCGTATCAAGCAAAGAATAATCACAATCATTTAAACAATAAAAGAGTTTTTCTTTGGCTTGATTGTTTTGCGCATTATCTAAAATTTCTGGAAAATTTAAATTTTTAAGTCTCATTTGACTACGCATTAAAGCAAGAGCCGAGCTTAGCATTTCATAGTCCATTTTTAATTTTAAAATTTTAACCTCATCTTTTGTAGTATTGATAAAAGATAAAGATAAGCTTGATAAAATTCCCAAAATCAAAATCACAAAAACAAGCTCAAGCAGAGTAAAAGCTTTATTCATTTTGTCGGGAGTTCTTCATTGATTGCTTTTATTAGTTTCTTAAGTTCTCTTTCTAAAATATAATTTTCATAACTTTTTTTAACAAACGCATCTACAAAGCGTTTAAGTTCTATTTTTTTTGTACCGCCAGAAATCAAAGCGATATCATCTTCTAAAAAATTTGCAAATTCTTCACTGCACTTAACAATGAAATCTTTTGCATTGACATTAACAATGACTTGTTTTAGATTATCTGCCAAGAACAGCCTCTATTTTCTTATAAATATCTTCGCTTTCTATATTGCGAGATTTAAGTTCTTCTTCTAAACGCATGATTTGATTACTTTTTGCTTCATTTTGTGCTTTAACGCTTACAAGCTCATTTCTTAAAGCCTCATTGGCTTCGCAAACTTCGTTATACTTTTCAATTAATTCATTTACTTTATCTGTCATAGTATTGATTATTTTTTCATCAAACATATTTTTGCCTTCTTAAGAAATTTGTAATTTATGGAAAATATTATTTGATATTGTAGCAGAAAAAAATTTAAATTTAGGTTTTTATTGTCAATTAATTTTTAATTAAAGCATTTTCTTTTAAAATTTTTTCAAAAATAAAAATAAAGTAGAAAAATGTTAGAACTTACCAGCGAATTTAAACCCAGTCCCGATCAACAAGAAGCCATAAAAGGCATAGTAAAAAGTATAAAAAAAGGCAACAAATATCAAACCTTACTAGGCGTTACAGGAAGTGGAAAAACCTTTACCATGGCAAATGTCATTAAAGAACTTAATATACCCACTCTTATCATGAGTCACAACAAAAGCCTTTGTGCACAACTTTATAGCGAATTTAAAGGCTTTTTTTCTAAAAATCATGTGGAATATTTTATATCTTATTATGATTATTATCAACCTGAAGCCTATATCCCACGCACTGATGTTTTCATAGAAAAAGACAGCTCTACTAATGAAGACTTAGAACGTTTAAGACTGAGTGCTACTGCTTCTCTTTTAAGTTATGAAGATGTAGTTTGCATAGCTAGTGTTTCGGCAAATTATGGACTTGGCAATCCAAATGAATACATAGGCATGGTTTTAATCTTTGAACTAGGTATGCAAATTTCACAAAAAGAACTTTTAAAAAAACTTGTAGATATGGGTTATAAAAGAAATGATAATTTTTTTGATCGTGCAGATTTTAGAGTTCAAGGAGATATTATAGACATTTATCCAGCTTATTATGAAGATGAAGTAGTAAGGCTTGAATTTTTTGGCGATGAGCTTGATGCTATGTATCATTACAATGTTTTAGAAAATAAAAAAGGCAAAGATTTAAAACGCTTCATACTCTATCCTACAAGCCAGTTTAGCGTGGGCGAAACAAGACTAAAACAAGCGATAAAAGATATCAAAGCAGAACTTAACGAACGCCTTGCTTATTTTGAACATGAAAATAAACTCGTAGAATATCAACGCCTTAAACAAAGGGTTGAATTTGATCTTGAAATGCTTACAAGCACAGGAATGTGTAAAGGTGTTGAAAATTATGCAAGGCATTTAACAGGACTTAAAGAAGGTGATACTCCTTATACGCTTTTTGATTATTTTGCGATTAAAGATAGAAAATTTCTTGTTATAGTCGATGAAAGCCATGTATCTTTACCACAATTTAGAGGTATGTTTGCAGGAGATAGAAGCAGAAAACAAACCTTGGTTGATTATGGTTTTCGTTTGCCTTCAGCCTTGGATAACCGTCCTTTAATGTTTGATGAATTTATCCATAAAAATTGTCAATTTCTTTTTGTTTCAGCCACACCTGCACCTTTAGAACTTGAACTGAGTAAAGAAAATATCTTTCATCAAATCATGCGTCCTACAGGACTGCTTGATCCTTTAATAGAATTAAAAGATAGTGATAATCAGGTTGAAATTTTATTTGATGAGGCTAAAAAAGTCATACAAAGAAACGAACGGGTTTTAGTAACCGTGCTGACTAAAAAACTCGCTGAAGAACTTACAAGGTATTATTTAGAACTTGGTATAAAAGTCAAATACATGCACTCAGATATCGATGCTATAGAACGCAATGAAATCATAAGAGGTTTAAGAAGCGGTGCTTTTGATATGCTAATTGGCATTAACTTACTTAGAGAAGGACTTGATTTGCCTGAAGTTTCACTCATTGCCATTATGGATGCAGATAAGGAAGGTTTTTTAAGAAGTACTACAAGTTTAATCCAAACCATGGGAAGAGCAGCTAGAAATGTCAATGGTAAGGTTTTGCTTTTTTGCAAAAAAATCACAAAATCCATGCAAGAAGCTATGGATACCACCAATGAACGTCGCAAACTTCAAATGGCTTATAATAAAAAATATAATATCACGCCAGCTTCAGTCAAACGCCATATTGAAGAAAGCTTGAAAAATGAAGAGGATTTAGGCGAAATTTATCGCAAAGGTAAAAAACTAGAAAAAATGCCTGCTAGCGAAAGAGCAAAACTTGTCAAGGAATTAAGAAAGCAAATGCTTGAAGCAGCAAAAGCACTTGAGTTTGAAAAAGCTGCTGCAATTAGAGATGAGATTAATAAATTAAGGGATTTATAATAAAAATATATCCCTTGTTCTAACTCCCGCCTCATTAAGTAAAGCACTTAAAATTTCATACTGAAAGTCTTGTAAGGGACGTTTTTCTTTTAAAACTATACCTATGACCCCTTTAGTTTTTTCCCCATCTTCTATAGGTAAATACATAGCATTGGCATTAGGCAGGGTATTTGTGCAAACACCTGCTCTTTCTTTATTTGTTGCAACCCATTGAGCAATAGCAATCTCATCAGCACTAAAACAATTTTTTAACATTTGCTTATCATCGTTAAAAAACAACAAAGGTTTCGATAAAATATTGTTTTTATTTATAGGATAAATAATAATAGGTAAATTTAATAATTTTAAAGCTTGATTTCCAAGTTGTTCCCAAAGCTCTTGTTTGCTTTTTACTCTTGCTAACTTTTCACTATTTTCAAGCAAAATAGCTGTTCTATAAGCTCTTTTAGTGAGTTCTTTAGATTGCAATTTTAATCTTCTAGTAAAAACAGCTGTTAAAAATCCAACTATAAACATAGTTGTAAAAGTAATAATATTTCCACTATCATGAACTTTAAGACTAAAAATAGGTTCTAAAAAGAAAAAATTATAAATCAAGACACTTACCAAAGAAGAATAAAAGGCGAAAATTTTATTATCAGAAATAAAAGAAGAAGCAAAAACTGCTAAAATAAAAATCATAACTATATTACTTGGCTGAGTATTAAATTTATGAAATACAAAAGCTATAAAAGTTGCTAAAAGCAAAACTCCTGTGATTTTTAAAAAACCTAAAAAATCAAAACCTTTTTTACTTCGTATTTTAGGAGTAGAAATTTGATTTTCATTAACAAGATATAAATCAATATTGGGTGCTTTTTTAGCAACAGCTTCAAAAATCTCTTCTTTAAACTTTTTTTTATCTTTATTTTTACCTAAAACAATTTTAGAAACATTGCTAAGGCTTGAATACTCTGCAATTTGTCTTGCTATATCATCATCATATACGCTAATGATTTCAGCATCAAAACTTTTAGCTAGTTCTATATTTTCTTCTAAGGCTTTTTCTTCTTTAATATTGGGATTTTTTATATAAAGCGCACTCAATTTAGCATGAAAAGCTAAAGCAAGTCTTGCAGCTGCACGAATAACCTTTGCATTTGAAGCATTAATACAAACTAAAATATGCTCTCCAGTATGATAAGCTAAATCATCATTAATAAGCCTTTGTTCACTTGCTCTTAAATTCACTCTTGAAGCAAGTCTTCTTAAGGCAATCTCACGCAAAGCTATAAGTCTTTCTTGGCGAAAGAAATTTTCAAGTGCTAGTTTAGCTTGTTTTTCCTTATAAATTTTGCCATCTTGCATTCTTTTTAAAAGCTTATTGGGTTCAATATCAACAAGTTCAACCTGATCAGCCTCATCAAAAATACGATCAGGGATACGCTCTTTAACTTCTATCTTACTGATATTAGCGACTAAATCATTTAAACTTTCTAAATGTTGTATATTTAAAGTAGTATAAACATCAATCCCTGCTTTTAGAAGTTCTTCTATATCTTGAAAACGCTTTTCATTACGCAAGCCTTTAGCATTAGTGTGTGCAAGCTCATCTACTAAAACCAAAGCAGGTTTTCTCTTAAGGGTAGCGTCTAAATCAAATTCTTTTAATACTATATTTTTATAAGGAATTTCAAGATTAGCTATACTTTCAAAACCTTGTGTTAAAGCCATTGTTTCAGGTCTATCGTGAGGCTCTATATAGCCTAAAACAACATCAACTCCATTATCCCTTAAAGTTCTAGCTTCACTTAACATAGCATAAGTTTTTCCAGAACCTGCAGCATAACCTAAGAAGATTTTTAATTTTGCAAGTTTGTTTTTTTCTTCTTCCTTGGCTTTAACCTCAAGTTTTTTAAGAATTTGTTCAGGACTTTGTCTTTGCATGTTTATTCTTTTTTCATGGCTTTAGCAATAGCTATATTAACGGCTAAAACATTAACTTTTTCTTCCCCAAAAATCCCTAAAAATTTAGACTCGGTATTTTCTTGAATGATTTTTTCTAATTCTTCTTTGGTGATTTTTGAAGATTGACTTATCCTAGGAATTTGCACTAGGGCTGCTTGAAGACTGATATGAGGATCAAGACCTGATCCTGAAGCGCTTAATAAATCCAAAGGAATTTGTTCTTTTGTAATTTGCGGATTTTCATCTAAAAATTTTTGCAAATCTTTTTGCACACGCTCTTTTAAAGCAGGATTTGACATAGCATAATTAAATCCACCTGAACTTACACTGCTTTCATTTGCATCACTTGTATTGTAATTTAATACAGATGCTCTTGAATGTAGAAAATAAGGCTTATTAAAATCTTGACCCAAAAGCTTTGAACCTACCGCTTTACTTATATCCAAAGTTGGACGACCTTCTTTATCCACTAAACTTCCACTTGATTGATAAGGAAAAATAAATTTTGCAACTGTATTTAAAGCAAAAGGATAAATAAGAGTACACAATATTAGCATTACCACAAAAAAACTAAGCAAAGTTCTAAGCATATCACACTCCTAAAATTCTAAGTATCCAAGCTGTAGGAATATCAATTATTTTTATCCCTATAAAAGGTGCGATCATACCGCCTAAACCATAAATACTCAAATTTCTTAAAAGCAAATGCTCGCTTTTCATAGGCTTAAATTTAACTCCACGCATAGCAATAGGTATGAGCAAAGGTATAATAATAGCATTAAAAATAAGTGCTGATAAAATAGCACTTTGCGGGGTAGCCAAATGCATAATATTTAAAATTTGCATTTGAGGTAAAACCACACTAAACATAGCAGGTAAAATAGCAAAATACTTAGCAATATCATTTGCCATGCTAAAAGTTGTAAGACTACCCCTAGTAATAAGCAAACCTTTTCCTATTTCAACTACTTCTAAAATTTTAGTAGGATTAGAATCAAGATCTATCATATTGGCTGCTTCTTTGGCTGCTTGAGTTCCTGAGTTCATAGCTATACCTACATCAGCTTGTGCAAGAGCTGGAGCATCATTGGTTCCATCTCCTGTCATGGCTACTATCTTACCTTGGGCTTGTTCTTTTTTAATGGCTTCTATTTTATCTTCAGGCTTGCATTCTGCTATAAATCCATCAAGCCCTGCTTCTTTAGCTATAGTAGCTGCTGTTAAAGGATTATCTCCAGTACACATTAAAGTTTTTATGCCCATTTTTCTAAGCTCATCAAAACGCTCTTTAAGTCCTGGTTTTACTGTATCCTTTAGATAAATCACTCCTAAAATTTTTTCATTTTTACACACTACCAAAGGAGTGCCACCAAGATTTGAAATTTCCATTACCTTAGTTTCTAAATCGCTAGGAATTTTTCCATTCATTTCGCTTATATAAGCTCTTATAGCATCAAAAGCACCTTTGCGAATTTTTGTATTATCTTGCAAATCCACACCGCTCATTCTATTTTGAGCGCTAAATTCGATAAATTCTTTAATATCATTACCTTTTAATTCATAACCCATTTTTTGAGCCAATGCAACTATACTTTTACCTTCTGGAGTTTCATCTTTTAAAGAGGATAAAACACAAGCTTTAATCATTTCTTCTTTACTTATACCTTGGACTTCATAAAATTCATTTGCCAAACGGTTTCCAAAAGTAATCGTTCCTGTTTTATCCAAAATCATAGTATCAACATCACCACAACTTTCAACAGCCTTGCCTGAAAGTGCGATCACATTAAAACGCGTTACCCTGTCCATACCTGCTATTCCTATAGCTGATAAAAGCCCCCCTATAGTTGTAGGAATAAGACATACAAGCAATGCTACTAACCACGAAATAGGCAAACTCACGCCTAAAAATTGCATAAAAGGATATAAACTTACAACCACTACTAAAAAACTCAAACTAAGAACAATTAAAAGAGTATTAAGAGCAATTTCATTTGGAGTTTTTTGACGCGCAGCACCTTCTACAAGATTGATCATTTTATCTAAAAAACTTTCCCCAGATCCAACTAAAATTTTAATCTTTAAAAAATCAGTTAAAACCGTAGTCCCACCTGTAACAGAAGAAAAATCACCGCCCGCTTCACGCATAACAGGAGCACTTTCACCTGTAATAGCTGATTCATCAACACTTGCAGCACCTTCTATAATTTCTCCATCATTAGGTATAAGTTCACCTGCTTTAACTAAAACTATATCACCTATTTTTAACTCGCTAGAATTAAGCATTTCTTCACTGCCATCACTTTTTATGCGTCTAGCTTTAGAATCCTTTTTACTTTGTCTTAAGGTAGCTGCTTGGGCTTTACCCCTTCCTTCTGCAATACTTTCTGCAAAATTTGCAAAAAGCAAGGTTACAAATAAAATAAAAGTGATTAAGATGTTATAAATTCTTTCATCAGAATTTCCATTAAACAAAGTAGGAAAAATACTTAAAATCAAAGTAAGAATCAATCCAACTTCCACCATAAACATAACAGGATTTTTTATCATAAAGCGTGGATCAAATTTTAAAAATGCTCCTTTTATGGCATTATTTAAAATTTCTTTTGTAATGAGTTTATTTTGTTTTTTAGACATTGACTCTCCTTAATGCCATAAAGATAAATATTCTGCAACGCTTGATAAAGTAAGCACTGGAAAAAAAGTAAGTGCAGCAAAAATATATATAATACAAACAAGCACAAACATAAAAGTTAAATTATCCGTTTTTAAAGAATTTGCAGTATTTTCTTGTGTATTTTTAGCCAAAAGCGATCCAGCTATAGCAAGCTGAGCTATTAAAACCAAATAACGCCCACAAAACATAGCAAAAGCTGTACTTAAATTCCAAAATAAATTATCATCTTTTAAACCTTCAAGTCCTGAACCATTATTTGCTGCCGAAGAACTAAATTCATACAAAATTTGAGCCAAGCCATGAAAGCTAGGATTGCTTATACTATCTTTTGCAAAAACAACAGCTAATGCACTTAAAACAAGGATTAATAAAGGATGGATAAGAATTACCAAAGCTATAAGCTTCATTTGTGCGCTTTCTATTTTTTTACCCAAGAATTCTGGAGTTCTGCCTATCATTAATGCACAAATAAACACGGTTAAAAGCACATAAATAATCATATTCATAAGCCCTACTCCTTCGCCACCAAAAGCTACATTTAACATCATATTTAACAAAGTAGCACTGATGCTTAAAGGATTTAAACTATCGTGCATATTATTGACGCTTCCTGTAGTAAAAGCAGTAGTTACAGCACTAAATAAACTCGAACCATCTGTGCCAAATCTTATTTCTTTACCTTCTAAATTTCCCAAATTTGCATTTAAACCCAAAGAATCCAAATTTGGATTTGACATTTTTTCGCTAAAATAAATTAAAAGCAAAGAAATGATAAAAATAATCCCCATTGCACCAAAAATAACTCCCCCTTCTTTTCCCATAAGAGCAAAACCTTGTCTTTCTTTTCTATGATAAACCATCAATCCAAAAGCTACAACACAGGCGCTAGGAATAAGCATCATGGATAAAATTTGTAAAAAATTTGTAAGTGAAGTAGGATTTTCAAAAGGCATACTTGAATTAGCACCAAAAAAACCACCCCCATTTGTCCCTAAATGTTTTATAGACTCAAGAGCTGCAACAGGACCTGTGGCAATACTTTGAAATTTATTTTCTAAAGTAAGCACGCTAAAATTTGCGTGATAGTTTTGCACCACGCCTTCAGAGATAAAAATTACAGCCAAAATAAAACTTAAAGGCAACATCAAACGCGTAATAATACGCGTAAAATCTTCATAAAAATTTCCCATTTGCATACCACATAAAGCACGACAAAAAGCCATACAAGCAGAATATCCACTTGCACTTGAAACAAACATAGCAAGTAAAATGCCTGTATTTTGGGAAAGCAAACTTAAAGCACTCTCTCCACTATAATGCTGAAGGTTTGTATTTGTAATAAAACTAATTACAGTATTTAAATTCAAATCCCCTTTCATAGAATTTATCGAATTGGGATTTAAAAAAAGTTTATCTTGTAAATAAAAAATCACGAAAGAAAAAATAGCCACTAAGGCATTAAAAGCAATTAAATGCAAAGAATATTTTTGCCAAATCATATTTTTTCTATCAATCGCACAAATTTTATAAATTAAGTTATCAATTGGATTAAAAATAAAATCAAAAATAGTTTTTTTACAGCTTGCAATTTTATAAAGATAATTTCCAAAAATTAAAGCCAATATAAAAGCTATAATCAGTGTTATTAAAATTTCTAGCATATTTTTCCTTTAAAATTTTTCAGGATATAATAGAGCATAAAATAAATAAAGAGCAAGTATTAAGCTTAAAACTAGTAAAAATATCATCCGCGTGTCCTAGTTTGAATTTCACAAAAACGGATAAAAAACCATAAACTACCAAAAGCTAAAAGCAGAAGCAAAGCAAAGATAACATCCATAGGATAGCCCTTTCTCATTGATTCAAAATAGGATTTATTCTATCCTTGTTAAGCTTATATTTTGATTAATACTAATTTTATGATTTATTTATAATTTTTATCTATATTAAATAAAAAGACAAATGAAAAATTTAGCAGGAAAAATCCTGCTAAAAATTGTTAAAGATAACCCGCTGCCATAGCAATAAAATATCCTGCTATACAAGAAGTGATTACACCTATAAGACCTGGTAAAATAAAACTATGATTGATAACAAATTTACCGATGTGAGTAGTACCTGATCTGTCAAATTGTATAGTAGCTAAATCGCTTGGATAAGTTGGTAAAATATAATATCCATAACAAGCAGCCGCAAAGGCAACAATTACACCAGGTTCAACACCAATTCCTAAAGCCAAAGGAACAAAAGCCGAAATAGCTGCTGCTTGAGAGTTTACAAATTTTGAAATTAAAAGAAGCATTACAGCATAAGTCCAAGGATGCTCTTTTACTATATCTCCAAGCGCTGCTTTCATCATAGGAGTGTGAACTGCAAACATAGTATCAGCCATCCAAGAAATTCCAAAAACCGCAACAAGCGCTATCATGCCTGATTTAAAAATTTCATTAGAGCCGATTTTCTTTGCATCTGTTTTAGTAAAGATGATAATCAAAGAACCTGCTAAAAGCATAAACATCTGAATAACTGAAACCATGGATAAAACATCCATTTTAGGGTTACCTAAAGCATCTACTTGAGGAATGCCATTTTTTACAACTTGTCCCCAGTTTGGACGCAAAAAATCAAATACACCCAATAAAGCCACTAAAGCAATAGCTCCTAAGAAAATCCACATTGCGACCCAATTGCTTTTTGGAAGTTTAACACCTAAAAGTGTTTTAGAATCCCCATAAACATATTTTTTAAATTCAGGATCTTTAAGTTTTTCTTGAAATACTTCATCTTTATCCAAATCTTTTCCTCTAAACCAAGAAAAAATTCCTATACACAACACACCAAATAATGTACTAGGTATGGTAATTTGAAGAAGATTAATATAACCATCAAAACCTGCTAATTTATGATTAGCATTTAAAAGCAAAGCAGTCAAACTCACAACAGCCACAGATACAGGAGATGCAATAATACCCATTTGTGATGATATAGAAGCTGCTGCCATTGGACGCTCAGGACGAATACCGTTTTTAATCGCTATATCATAAATAATAGGCATAATAGTATAAACCACATGTCCTGTTCCACAAAGTATAGTCAAAAAGCAGGTTACAAAAGGTGCTAGTATTGTTAAAAACTTAGGATTGCGTCTTAAAATTCTTTCTGCTATTTGAAGCATAACATCTAAACCACCACTCGCTTGCAAAGTTGCACTCGCAACCACCACCGCTAAAATTGTAAGCATAACATCTATGGCTGGTTTTCCAGGCTTTATATGAAAAGCAAATACAAGCATTAAAATACCTATACCACCAAGCAAACCAAGCGCTATACCGCCTTTTTTTGCACCGTAAAAAAGACAAATTAAAACGATAATGATTTGGACTGCAAATTGCCCTCCCTCGGTAAGGCTTGTTAAAAAATCCATTTTAACTCCTTTGAAAATTGATATTTAAAAACAGTTATTATTGTATCACATTTTTAAATTAAAGAATAATATTTATAAAAATAAAAATAACAATTTTTTAAATTATTTAAATTAAATTTAAATATAAAACACAAGCGTAATGGGTTTGACAGATTGTATAGAATTTTATCCTTCAAGTTCATATATTTTTTTTCTATCTGTAGAGCTTGCTATATTAAGATGTTTGCGATATTTTGTAATAGTTCTTCGTCCGATATCGACCTTAAATTCTTCTTTGATTAATTCTAAAATTTTACTATCGCTTAAAGGTTTATTGCGATCTTCATTCTTTACTAAATTTGCCACGAATTCTTTAACACCTACATTTGAAGTCTCTCCCTCTTCATCAAGAGCAAAAGCAAAAAAATCACGCAAGGGAATAAGTCCTCTTTCACAACTTAAATATTTATTTGCCACAGCTCTTGATATAGTCGAAGCATTACGTTCTAAATCAAGTGCTAAATCCTTAAAAGTCATAGGTTTTATCTCTTTTCCCATGAAAAAATCATATTGATATTCTACTATCATAAGCCCTATTTTATAAAGAGTAGCTTTTCTCATCGCTAGAGCATCGACTAAATTTTTTGCTTCTTTGATGTAATGACTTAAAAAATCATGCTCTAAACCATCAGTTTGAATTGAAATTTCAGGATAATAATCATCATTGATTTTTACTTTAATTTCACCATTTTCTTTATAAACAAAAATATCAGGAACAATTATACGAGAATCTTCAAAATATTCCAAAAAAGGAGGAGTGCTAAAGCGCTTAAGTACAACCAATGCTTCTTTATATAAAGGCTCTTTGGTATAGTTTTGTATATTTTCAAAATCCATAATCAACATTCTACAAAACTCATCAATATCTTCATCTAATTCCATATTTTCAAGAGCAAATAAAAATGCTTCTTTATAATCTTTAGCTCCTACTCCTACAGGATCTAAAAATTTAAATCTTGCTCTTACTCGCTCAATTTCTTCTAAGGAATACTCTTTTAAAAATTCTTCATCGTATTCAAAATATCCTTCCTCATTTAAGCATTCTATAATTTTTTTTGCAAGCTCTTGAGATTTGTTTGTAGGAAACAAAGGAGGAAGAATCTGTTCATTTAAAAGCTCATAAACACTTTTTTTGGCAAGTCCTTTACTATCCACAAAAGCCGAATTTGCATTATGTTTATAAAATGAATCAAAATAATTCTTATCCTTATCATGAGTTTGTATCGAATCTTGAACATTTAAGAAAGGATTATCCTCAGCAAATTTATCTAAATTTTCTTTTAAATCCTCTATGTTTGCTTGTAAAATCGGCAACCAAGAGCGTAAAGTTTGAGAAATTTTAGTCTTGGGTGCTTGAGTGATTTTTTGCTTTAACATCAATCAAGGAGTTTAAACTCCGCTCCTAAATAATACTTTTTCACGTCTTTATTGGTTGCAATTTCATCAGCATTCCCACTAGCAAGTAAAGAACCTGATCTTATAACATAAGCTCTATCACAAATAGCCAAAGTCTCACGCACATTATGATCAGTAATTAAAACCCCAATCCCTAATCTTTTAAGCTCTTTAATTAAAGTTTGAATTTCAGCCACTGCTATAGGATCAACACCTGCAAAAGGCTCATCAAGAAGCAAAAACTTAGGTTCGCACATCAAGCTTCTAGCGATCTCGCAACGCCTTCTTTCACCTCCACTTAAACTTAAACCTTTCCTTAAACGAATAGGTTCTATACTTAAAAGTTCAAGCATTTGCTCAACTTTATCATGTAAAATTTTTTTATCTTTATAAAAAATCTGAGCCGCTAAAAGCAGGTTATCTTCTACACTTAAATCCTTAAAAATACTACTTTCTTGAGGTAGATAACCTATCCCTGATCTAGCTCTTTTGTTTAAAGGATCTTTTGTTACATCCAAACCATCTAAAAGAACTTTTCCACTACTTGGAGAAATAAGTCCACATATCATATAAAAAGTTGTTGTTTTTCCTGCGCCATTTGGCCCTAAAAGTCCTACAACTTCTCCGCTATTAACCTCTAAAGAAATTCCATGTATAATCTTAGTTTTTTTAATAATTTTTTCTAAATTTACAATTTCTAATTTACTCATAAATTTCATACTTTCTTTTGTCGTCTTTAATGCTAATTTTAATCTGGATAGTAGAAATTCCAAATTTCATTAAAGTTTTTTTCAAATTTTCACCGCCCCATTCAACCAAATGTAAACCTTTTTCAAAAAAATTTTCAAATAAACCATTCGCTAAAAGTCCTTCTAAACCTTCTTGATAAATATCATAATGATAAATGCAAATATCATGATTTTCATATTTTTGCATAGTGGAAAAAGTTGGAGAATCTACCCTTGCATCAAGACCAAGAAATTTAACCCAAGCTTGCACCAAGCTTGTTTTTCCGCTAGCCAAATCTCCTTGAAGCAAAACAACACCTTCTTTAGGCATTATTTGAAGCATCGTTTTGATCTCATCTTTTGCTAAAATAAATTCTTTCATAATTTTACCACATATTCATTTTGTGCATTTTTAGGAATGCTTTTCGTGCTAGGTATAGCTAGGGCTTTATATTTTTGAGTGTATTCAATAAAATGTAAAGTGATAATATCACCCACCTTAACCTCTTTACTCGCTTTAACAATAACGCCATTAATCCCCACTATACCACTTTTACACATATCTTCAGAAATAGCTCTTCTTTTCGTGATATTAACTACATTTAAAAATTTATCTACTCTCATAAAAGCAATTTTAGCAAAAAAAATCAATTTTTGGAACAAAATTTGCTTACGCCTTTGCTTTATTTTTTAAGAAAATAGCAAGTAAAAACTTTTCTTTAATGAAATTTGGATACAATTTTACAATTTTCAAATCTATTTTAGCAAAGGATATCTTATGAAAAATGAAGTAAAAAAAGTAGTTTTAGCGTATTCTGGGGGGCTTGATACGAGCATCATTTTAAAATGGCTTCAAGATGAGTATAATTGTGAAGTTGTAACTTTTACAGCAGATATTGGTCAAGGCGAAGAACTCGAACCTGCAAGAAAAAAAGCCCTTTCTTTAGGTATAAAAGAAGAAAATATTTTCATTAAAGATTTAAGAGATGAATTTGTTAAAGATTATGTATTTCCTATGTTTAGAGCCAATGCGATTTATGAAGGAGAATATCTTTTAGGAACAAGTATAGCAAGACCACTTATAGCAAAAACTCAAGCACAAATTGCCCTGCAAACAGGTGCTGATGCGGTAAGTCATGGTGCCACAGGCAAAGGAAATGATCAAGTGCGTTTTGAACTTGGTTATCTTGCTTTTAATCCCGATTTAAAAATCATCGCTCCATGGCGTGAGTGGGATTTAAACAGTCGTGAAAAACTCCTTGCTTATGCACAAAAACACGGTATTGATATTTCTAAGAAAAAAGGAAAATCTCCTTATTCTATGGACGCAAATTTACTTCATATTTCTTATGAAGGACTTGTTTTAGAAGATCCTGCACACGCACCCCAAGAAGATATGTGGAGATGGAGTAAAAGCCCAAAAGACGCTCCAAATGAAAGTGAAATTATAGAACTTGATTTCCAAAAAGGAGATTTAGTAGCGATAAATGGAGAAAAACTAAGTCCTGCAGGACTTTTAACCAAACTTAACGAACTAGGCTGCAAACATGGCATAGGACGCCTTGATATAGTAGAAAATCGCTATGTAGGAATGAAAAGTCGTGGTTGTTACGAAACTCCAGGCGGTACTATACTTTTAAAAGCACACAGAGCTCTTGAAAGCATCACGCTTGATAAAGAAGCAGCACACTTAAAAGATGAACTCATGCCAAAATACGCAAGTTTAATTTATAATGGCTATTGGTTCTCGCCTGAAAGAATGATGCTTCAAGCCTTAATCGATGAGTCTCAAATTCATGCCAATGGTAGAGTAAAACTCGAGCTTTATAAAGGCAATGTGATGGTTATAGGACGCGAAAGTGCGAACGATAGCTTGTTTAACGCAGCTTATTGTACTTTTGAAGAAGATGAAGTGTATAATCAAAAAGACGCAGCAGGCTTTATTAAGCTTAATGCTTTGCGTTTTATCATTGCAGGAAAAAATGGAAGAAAATTTTAATAAAGGAATAAAATGAAAGTATTATTAATCAAAGATGTAAAAGCACTTGGAAAAGCAGGAGAAGTAAAAGAAGTAAAAGACGGCTACGGACAAAATTTCTTAATCGCTAAAGGCTTTGCTAAAGCAGCTACTAATGAAGTTTTAAGAAAATACGAAAGCGACAAGAAAAAAGAGGCTGAAAATTTACGCTTTGAAATCGCAAATTTAGAAAAACTCAAAGAAGAACTTGGCAAAATCACTCTTGAAATTTCAAAACCCGTAGGTGCAAATGGAAGTTTGTTTGGTGGCGTAACCAAAGATGAAATCGCTCACGCCCTAAAAGAACAAAGCCATATAGAAATCGATAAAAAAAGTTTAGAATGCGACACCTTAAAAAGCTTAGGAATTCACGAAGTAAGCGTAAAACTTGGACACGCAATCCATGCTAAATTTAACATAAATATAAAGGCAGAATAATGTTTCACGCAACAACGATTTTAGCTTACAAAGGTAAAAATAAATCCGTAATTGGCGGAGATGGACAAGTAAGCTTTGGAAATACGGTGCTAAAAGGCAATGCTGTAAAGATTAGAAAACTCAACAATGGCAAAGTTTTAGCAGGTTTTGCAGGATCAACAGCTGATGCTTTTAATCTTTTTGATATGTTTGAAAATCTCCTTCAAAGTTCTAAAGGCGATCTTTTAAAAGCAGCGATTGACTTTTCTAAAGAATGGAGAAAAGATAAATACCTAAGAAAACTTGAAGCCATGATGCTCGTACTTGATAGAAATCACATTTTTCTACTTTCTGGTACAGGCGATGTGGTCGAACCTGAAGATGGACAAATCGCAGCCATAGGAAGTGGTGGAAACTATGCACTTTCAGCTGCTAGAGCCTTAGCAAAACATGCCAATTTAGATGAAGAAGAACTTGTAAAATCAAGTCTTCAAATCGCAGGTGAAATTTGCATTTATACTAATACCAATATCAAAACTTATGTAATCGAGGATGAGAAATGAATCTAACTCCAAAAGAAATTGTTAAATTTTTAGATGATTATGTTATAGGACAAAAAAAAGCTAAAAAAATCATAGCTATAGCTTTAAGAAATCGCTACCGCAGAATGCAACTTAGCCCTGAATTACAAGATGATATCGTACCTAAAAATATCTTGATGATAGGTTCTACAGGTGTAGGAAAAACAGAAATCGCTAGGCGTTTAGCTAAAATGATGGGCTTTCCTTTCATCAAAATCGAAGCGAGCAAATATACTGAAGTGGGTTTTGTAGGTCGTGATGTGGAAAGCATGGTAAGAGATCTTGCCAATGCAGCTTTAAATTTGGTAAAAAATGAGCAAAGAGAAAAAAACAAAGATAAAATCGATGAATTTATAGAAAATAAAATTTTAGAAAAACTTTTACCACCTTTACCAAAGGGTATCAGTGATGAAAAACAAGAAGAATATAAAAACAGTCTTGAAAAAATGAGAACTAAACTAAGAAATGGCGATCTTGATGAAAGCACCATAGAGATAGAAATTTCACAAAATATGTTCGATACCAATCCTAACCTACCTCCTGAAATGGGTGCAATGCAAGATATAGTTAAGGTTATAGGCGTTGGCAGTAAAAAAGTCAAAAAAGAAATGAAAATCAAAGACGCTAAAAATGCTTTAAAAAACGAAGCAGGAGAAAAAATCCTAGATCAAGAAAGTATCAAAAGCGAAGCCTTAAAAAGAGCGGAAAATGAAGGGATTATTTTTATTGATGAAATCGATAAAATCGCTGTTTCAAGCGGAAATTCAAACCGCCAAGATCCAAGTAAAGAAGGGGTGCAAAGAGACTTACTTCCTATAGTAGAGGGATCAAATGTACAAACAAAAATAGGTACTTTAAAAACCGATCATATTCTTTTTATCGCCGCAGGGGCTTTTCATCTTAGCAAACCAAGCGATCTTATCCCTGAACTTCAAGGACGCTTTCCTTTAAGAGTGGAATTAGATAGTCTTGATGATAAAGCTCTTTATGAAATTTTAACACGTCCTAAAAATTCACTTTTAAAACAATACTCTCAGCTTTTAAAAACTGAAAAATTAGAACTTGATTTTGACGATGAAGCAATTAAAGAAATAGCAAAAATAGCTTCAAGAGCTAATGAAGAAATGCAAGATATAGGTGCTAGACGCTTGCATACTGTGATAGAAAAATTACTTGAAGATTTAAGCTTTGAAGCTGATGAGTATGCAGGTAAAAAATTCGTAGTGGATAAAAAAATGGTAGAAGAAAAACTCGGAGATATCATAGAAAATAAAGATCTTGCAAGGTATATTTTGTGAAAAGTGGCTTTGTTAGCATCATAGGGCGTACTAATGCAGGAAAAAGTACTTTAATCAATTCCTTATTAGAAGAAAAAATCGCCCTAGTTTCTCACAAACAAAATGCCACAAGGCGTAAAATCAAAGCCATAGTGATGCATGAAAAAAATCAAATCATTTTCATCGATACCCCAGGACTTCACGAAAGCGGTGCTAGGCTTAATCAACTGCTTGTCCAAAGTGCTATTAAATCCATGAGGGATTGTGATATGATTTTATTTGTGGCAAGTGTTTTTGATAACACAAAAGACTATGAAAATTTTCTTAGTCTAAGCCCACAAGTACCACATATCATCGCTTTAAATAAAGTAGATTTAACCGATAATGCTACGCTTTTAAAAAAACTTAGTGAATATGCAAAATTTAGCGAATATTTTAAGGCTATCATTCCTTATTCCTCCAAGAAAAAAAACTATAAAAAAGATTTATTAGATGAGATAGTAAAATACCTTGATGAACATGAGTATTTTTATGATCCTGAATTTTTAAGTGCGAGTAGCGAAAAAGAACTTTATAGAGATTTTATACTTGAAAGTATTTATGAAAATTTAAGCGATGAGCTTCCTTATAGTAGCGAAGTGCTTATCCATCGCACCAAAGATACTCCCGATCTTTTAATCCTAGAAGCCAATATCATCACAGATACAAACTCTCACAAGGGTATGCTTATAGGAAAAGAAGGAGCAACTTTAAAAAGAATAGGCAAAGATGCACGCTTTAAAATTTCAAAACTTGCACAAAAAAAGGCACTTTTAAAGCTTTTCGTAACAGTGAAAAAAAACTGGCAAAAAGATGAAGAATTTTTAAAAAAACTTTTAAATGATGAAAATTAATTCATTAAATAAAATAAATTTTATAAAATCTACAGATTTGCTTTATACTCAAAGAACGGGAATATCCAAAGAAGACGAACTTTTTAACAATTTAACCGCAGATTTTAAGCTAAGTAAACCCTTTGACTATCAAATAGCTTTTTTTAAACATAATGAAATTTATCATTGTTTTTTAGCACCTGTTTACAAATTGAAAAAAAGTCGTTTTTGCTTTCCCGAACCTTTAATTTTTCAAGCTTTGTTTGATGAAAGATTTATTAAGGAAAGTGATTATTGTGTTTTAAATTTATATGATCAAACTTTATATTTATATTTTTACCAAGAAGGAAAATTTATCAATCTTAAAAAAATCGAAAATTTCAACCCAAGTAATATGGATTTATTTTTTAAACAAAATCGATTTATAGAACTTTTAAAACACTATGAAAGCAAACTGCTACTTTATCAGGATTTGGATACAATCAAACATTACTTCTCATCTCAAATAAAATGTTTAAATCTAAATGATATTCTTGATAAAAATAGTTTATTGAAATTAAGTTCATATAGTATAAAAAATCTAGATCAAAATTGTAATTTTATCAAGCATAATAAAATAAAAATATCTATTTCTTTTAAAATTATATTAATATTTATTTTTAGCTTTAGTCTTAGTATGATAATTTTATTATTTAAAGATTTTATAGAGTACAAACAAAATAAGGAAATTCAAAATAAAAATTTTATCATACAAGAAGAAATTTCTAAACTAAAACAAGATAAGCAAAAATTATTAACAAACATACAAGATTTAAACTTTACTCTTTCTAATAAAATATTATCTACACAACAACAATTTCATATTTTATCCATCATAACAAAAGAAATCAATTTAGAAAAAAATAAGGCAATCATTCTAAATCAAATCATATCATGGCTTAACTCCAATGAACTTAAAATCACAAATCTTGAATTTGAACAAACAAAAATCATTCTTTCTTTTATCGATGAAAACCACTTTAAAAGAGCATTAGAAAATCTAAATTCTGCTTTTAAAATTTTTGATAAAAATGAAGAAACATTTAATATCATATTAGAAGTCATACATGAATAAAATAGAAGTATTTTTGCAAAATTTAAATCCTAGGGAAAAATTTCTTTTTATTTCTTTTATCTGCCTTTGTGCTTTGTTTTTAGCTTTTAAAATTCACGATCACTTTTTGGAAGATATTTTTCAAAAAACATTAATAGAACATAATTATCTTGCATTAAATGAAGCAAAAATAGAAATTTCACATCTTAAAGAAATAGAGACAAAGCTAACAAAACAGATAAAAACAGAGGAAGAAAAATTAAAATACTATAAAGAAAAATTGCATTTATTTTCTTATGATAAAGATTTTTTCAATAAAAAAATCAATAATTTATCCAAAAATTTAACCATTAATGAAATAAAATTTTCCCAAGAAAACAAAAATTTTATCCACTATAATTATATTTCTCTAAGTTTAAATGGCAACTTTAAAGACTTGCTCAATTTTATACAAAATTTAGAAAATCTTCCTATAGCTTTAAAAATTGATAAAATAAAACTATACAATACACAGGGTTTAAAATTAAAGCTTGATTTAATGTTTAAATTTATTAATTTATAATAATATTAAAATGTTATATTTTTAAATATTATTATAAAAAAATATTTAAAAATATTGTAATTTAATTATTTTTCTATTACTATTAGTTAAAATATTTTAAGCATAAAAAAGAAAGGTGTTGGGAAGTGACTAAGCAAGAAATACAAAAACTCGATACAAATTTCCTAGGTCATCCCAAGCCTTTATTCTCTCTATCAATGGTAAAACTTTGGGAAAGATTTGCTTTTTATGGCAACAACCATAAACAAAGGTAGACTTGGAATAGGCACTGAATGCGCCTTGGCAATTTATGGCATTGCAGGATGCTTGTATTTAGCAGCACTTCCTAAAGGCTGGATTACTGATAATTATTTAGAGCAAAAAAGGCTTTATTTCTAGGTTCTTTTATTATAGCTTTAGGACATATTAGCATAGCCTTATCTATTTTAAGCACACCTATATTTTTCCTAGGGCTTGCTTTTATCGTTATTGGTACTGGATTTTTAAAACCAGCGCTTCTGTAATGGTTGGAATGTTACATAAAAACAAAATGATACAAGATGCAGTACTAGCTATACAATTTTTTATATAGGAATTAACATTGAAGCATTCATTGCTCCTCTTATATGTGGTTTTGTTCAATCAAAATGGAATTATCATTTAGGATTTGGAGGAGGTTTAGGTATGCTAATCTCTTTGCTTATTTTATATTTTAAAGCTGCCCCTGAGCTTGAAGAATTTCATAAAAATTGCACCTTAAAGCAAAACTGGGAACAATCATTTAAAAAGTAAAAAATTTAACTCTTATACTAAAGTATAAGCTTGTTAAGTATTATTGGATTTTTTCTAATTTTTATTAATCTTGTAGATATTAATCTCATGATACTATCAAAAAAACTTCTAATTGTAATTTTACTATGTTTGGACTCTCTATAATGGCTGAGATTGCCCCTGATTTAATCAAAAATCAAATCATGGGACTTTTGGTTTGTAGCAAGTGCGCTTGGAAATTTTGTTGCAGGATTTATAGGAGGAAATGTCAATATTAAAAACATCGATCAACTTTCCAGTATTTTTAGGCAATGTATGTGGATGCTTTTTGTTGTAGCGCTTTTACTTTTTATTGCCAAAAAATCAATTTATAAAATTCTTAACGAAAAAAATAAGCAATTATCTAATTAAACCTAAAATACAAAATACACCAAAGTTGAAAATTGATCTTAATATTTCTTTTTTTATATTTGTAAAAAAGTAACATTATGATATAAATCATTTAAAAATATTACAAAGTTATACATATTTTTTAATTTCTTGTCTATAATTTATAAATAAAAATACATAAAGGATATAAATTGAGTAAAAATGTAAAAAATTTAGATACTTCATTTTTTGGACATCCAAAACCACTTTTATCTCTTTCACTTACTGAGCTTTGGGAAAGATTTTCTTTTTACGGAATTCGTCCCTTGCTTTACCTTTTTATGATAGCAAGTTTTGAAAAAAGTGGAATGAACTTAAAACCTGAAGAAGCAAGTGCAATTATGGGAATTTTTGCAAGTTGTTTATATCTTGCTGCTTTGCCAGGTGGGTGGCTTGCGGATAATTACTTAGGACAAAAAAGAGCAATTTTACTAGGTGCTTTAACTATAGCATTTGGACATTTGTGCATAGCCTTTTCTTATTTTAACAATAAAATGATTTTTGTTGGTATGGTTTTTTTGGTTATAGGTACAGGACTTTTTAAAACTTGCGCTTCTGTAATGGTTGGAATGCTTTATAAAAAAAATGATACAAGGCGTGATTCTGGTTTTACTCTTTTTTATATGTGTTTTAATTTTGGTGCTTTTGTAGCTCCTTTAATTTGCGGCTTTTTACAAAAAGAATACGGATGGCACTTTGGTTTTGGTGCAGGTGGGATTGGTATGCTTTTAGCGGTAATTATTTTCTACCTAAAAACTATGCCTGATTTAAAAGAATTTGATGAAAAAGTTGGCATAGACTCTACTTGGGATAGACCAAGCAAAAAAAGCAAAAACGTATTTTACATCATCATTGCATCAGGTATTGTTTTACTTGGAGCAATA
This sequence comes from Campylobacter sp. BCW_6464, assembly GCF_001762775.1. NCBI lineage: Bacteria > Pseudomonadati > Campylobacterota > Epsilonproteobacteria > Campylobacterales > Campylobacteraceae > Campylobacter > Campylobacter sp. BCW_6464. Next base: position 65,068 of record NZ_MJXM01000027.1, read on the forward strand.
TTTTTAATCCTTAGTGGTTTTATAAAATTAGATGCACAAGTTATTAATAAAAATATTATTTTAACTATCTTAGCTTGTGCTGGAATTTATTTTTTATATCTTTTCGCTTTTACTTCTTTAAAAATAGAAGAAAAAAGAAATTTAATTATTTTTATTGTTTTATTTTTAGCGGCTGCGTTATTTTGGTCAGTATATGAGCAACAATACACTTCTTTTAATTTTTTTGCAGAAAAATTAACAGATAAAACCATATTAAATTATGAAATTCCTACAATATGGTTTCAATCTCTTGGAGGTTTATTTGTTATACTTTTTGCACCTTTTAGTGCTTTTATATGGACTATATGTGCCAAAAATAATAAAGAAATTTCATCTATTATCAAATTTGCATTAGGACTTTTGGGTGCAGCTTTAGCATTTTTAATAATGGCTTTAGCTTCAAATCATGCAATTAATTTAAATGGCGATGCTAATACATTAAGAGAAAATTTAGAAAATTCATCGCAAATTATTTTAGTTTCACCTTGGTGGCTTGTCAGTAGCTTTTTGCTTATGGTTTTAGGAGAGCTTTGCCTTTCCCCTGTGGGACTTTCTATAATGACAAAAATTGCACCTAATTTAATTAAATCTCAAGTCATGGGACTTTGGTTTGTAGCAAGTGCATTAGGCAATGCTTTAGCTGGATTCATAGGTGGTAAAGCAAGTGAAGAAAATATAGCTTATTTGCCAAATTTATTTTACCAATGTATGTGGATATTACTTGGTGCTGTTATAATTTTACTTATACTCAAAAAACCTATCAATAAAATACTAAAAAATTAATATTAAGGAGAAAATATGAGTATTTACAAACAAAGAGTATTAGAACTTAGAAGATTAATGAAAGAAAATAATATTGACGCCTATCTCATCTTAAGTGCAGATCCACATTTGAGCGAATATTTACCAGAATATTACAAAAACAGAATCTTTATCAGTGGCTTTAAGGGTTCTGTTGGAACAGTTCTTATCACACAAGAAGAGGGCTTTTTGTGGGTAGATGGAAGATATTGGCTTCAAGCACAAAAGGAATTAGAAGGTAGCGGTATACTTTTACAAAAACAAGATGCTAAAAATACTTTTACCAAATGGTTGGAAAAAAATTTAAGCGAAGATCAAATTTTAGGCATCGATTTTGCACTTTTACCTTTATCTTTACAAAAAGATTTACAGATTAATTGCAAGGCAAATTTAAAACATATAGATTTGATAAGTCCACTTTGGAAAGATCGTCCCACTTTACCACAAGAAAAAATTTATGAACACGAACTAGAATACTGCTCTTACTCAAGAAAAGAAAAATTAGCATTAGTGCGTCAAAAAATGAAAAATTTAAATGCTACCTCTCATTTAATCTCCAGCCTTGATGATATAGCTTGGCTTACAAATTTAAGAGGGAATGATGTAAATTATAATCCTGTATTTTTAAGTCATTTGCTAATCTTGGAAGACAAAGCTTTGCTTTTTGTTGATCAGAAAAAAGTAAATTCAGAACTTAAAAAAAAATTAAATTTAGATGGGTTTTGGCTTAAAAATTATGATGAAATCATCATGGAGCTTGAAAAACTTACAAATACAAATTTGCTTATTGAACCTTCAAAAATGACCGCTTTACTCATAAATTCTTTAGATAAAAGCGTAAAAATCATTCAAGAAATTAATCCAAGCACTCACTTAAAAGCAGCTAAAAATACAAAAGAAATAGCGCATATACAAGATGCTATGATAGAAGATGGAGTGGCTTTATGTAAATTTTTTGCCTGGCTTGAAGAAGCGATAGAAAATAAAGAATTAATAAGCGAATTGGACATAGATGCTAAAGCAAGCGAATTTAGAGCACAAAGCAAGTACTACATAAGTGATAGTTTTGCCACTATAGCAGGCTTTAACGAAAACGCAGCATATCCACATTATAAAGCCACAAAAGAGAGTTTTGCTTATCTTAAAAAAGATGGGCTTTTACTTATTGATTCTGGTGGACAATATAAAAACGGTACAACAGATATTACACGCGTTGTACCAATAGGAAAGGCTAATGCAGAACAAATTCATGACTATACCTTGGTTTTAAAAGCACATATTGCCATTTCCAGTGCAATTTTTCCAAAAGATATAGCTATGCCCTTACTTGATGCAATCACACGCGCACCTTTATGGAAAGAACAAATTGACTATATACACGGCACAGGACATGGCGTGGGATATTTTTTAAATGTCCATGAAGGTCCACAAGTTTTATCTTATCTATCCCCTGTGCTTGAAAAAACAAAAGCTAAAGAAGGTATGCTAACCTCCATAGAGCCAGGTATTTATAAAGTAGGTAAATGGGGTATAAGACTTGAAAATTTAGTTATTCATACCAAAGTAGAAAATCCTAAAAATAAAGATTTTGGAGAGTTTTTATACTTTAAACCTGTTACCCTTTGTCCTTTTGAAATATCTTGTATTGATATAAAAATGTTAGATGAAAAAGAAAAAGAATGGTTAAACAATTATCACAAAGAAGTATTTGAAAAACTTTCTCCTAAGCTAGGTGATTATCCAAAAGCTCTAGTTTGGCTTGAAAAAAAAACAAAAGCCATCTTTTAAGATACTTTTTTGTTAACATAGATAAATTTTCCTTGTATTAAACTTATAATTTGTTTAATACAAGGTTTTTAAACCAATTGCTAAAAAAGTTTTTTTTGAAAAACTCGATTTACAACTAAAAATTATTTAAAATATCCAAGTTCAATCATTTTTTGATAAATTTTAGCTACAGTTGCCCCTGAAGTAATATTTCTCCCACCATGTTCCAAAAGAACGGTAACTACATATTTTGGCTTAGAATAAGGAGCATAAGAAGTGAGCCACGCATGAGATCTAGTATAATACTCAAATTGTTTTTCATCAACCCTATTTTTATCTGTCTGTGAAAATCCCACAACCTGAGCAGTTCCTGTTTTTGCTGCAACTTTCACATCAAGATTATGCAAATAACGATAAGAGGTTCCTCCTTGCTCATTGGCAACAGCATACATTGCATCTCTTATATAAGGCAATTGACTCTTTTCAAATAAAGTAAAAATTTCTTTTTTATTTTCATCCATTTGATTTTCTATAGTTGTATTGTTATTTTCTATGCTTTTTAAAAAATGAGGTATAACCTCTCCACCTTTTGCGATTTGAGCTGTATATCTAGCAATTTGCATAGGTGTTGTAAGAAAACTACCTTGACCTATAGCCGTATTTAAAGTATCACCTTGAAACCAAGATTGTCTATATCTTTGCATCTTCCATTCTTTGCTTGGTAAAGTTCCTACAAATTCACTAGGTAAATCTACCCCTGTTTTCGCTCCAAAACCAATGCGAGATAAAGTTTCACTTATTTGATCGATTCCAACTTGCAAACTGCCATTATAAAAATAAACATCACAACTATATTTTATCGCATGTTTTAAATCCACAGGTCCATGGCCCGATCGATTCCAACATCTAAAAAACCTGCCTCCAAGCTCAATGCTTCCATTGCAAACATATTGAGTCGTCGGGCTAATATTTTTAGAATTTAAAAAAGAAAGCCCTACTCCCATTTTTACAACAGAACCTGGAGGATAATATCCATTTATAAGTTTATTTGTAAAAGGATGATCAAGACTATTTGAAAGCTCGTCCCAATCCTTAAAAGAGATCCCTGTTACAAAAGGATTAAGATCATATTCAGGGAAACTCCCTGCAGCTAAAATAGATCCATCATTTACATTCATAATTATAGCAGCTCCAGCATTCCCTTCAAATAATGAAGTTAAATAAGACTGAAGCTCTATATCTATCGTAAGTTCTATATCATTAGACATAGCAGGAGTGTAAGAAAGCTGTTCTACTTCTTGATTTAAGGCATTAACCTTATAAACCCTAGTTCCTTTTTCTCCTTGTAAAATATCATTATAATAGCGTTCTATACCGCTTTTTCCCGTATAGTTAGAAAGTTTTGCTATTTCATTTTCTTGAACATCTTGCAAATTTGCCTTACCTACATACCCAATAATATGCGAAGCCAATTTTCCAAAAGGATATTTTCTTTTTACAACAGGATCTATTTTTATTGTTTTATTAAGATTTAACTCTGAATAATGCGGAATAATCTCATCGTAGGGTATAAAATCTACAACTTTAATAAAATCTTGATTATAGTAAGAATCATTTCTCTTATAAATTTCTGCTAATTTACTAGCATTTAAATCAGGAAATAAATTTGCAAGTTCAGATAGTTCTTTATCTAGAATTCCTTTATTTGACTTTTTAATACTTAAATAAGGTTTAATAGAAATACTAAAACCCAAATCATTAATAGCCAATAAAGTTCCATTTCTATCTGTAATTTGACCCCTAACAGGTGCTAAAAATTCAGTTTTTATGGCATTTTGTTTAGCAAGTTCTTCATAATATACATTTGATTTTATACTCAAATAATACACACGACTTAATAAAAATATAAAAAACAATAGTATAAATCCAACAACTAAACGCATTCTCATTTAAATTTTGCCTTTAAAAAACACATAAGCTAAACAACATTCTATAAAAACTGAAACAATATACGCCCATCCTAAAATTTTAATTTTTTCATCTCCAATATAAGACAATATCATATCCAAAAACAAAATAATGCCGTAAGCACAAAGCACAAAAACAACAGGGATAAATTTACCAATTTTTAAATTTGTCTTAATCCAATCCGCACAAAGATAATAAAAAATAAAAAACGCCAGCCAAGATGAAAAAATAAAAAAATTATAAGTTATATCAGTAAAAAATAAAAAAAATAAAGAAAAATACCATCTAAAATCAAGCTTTGAAAAAGTCCTTTCTCTCTCTTCTAGCAAGCAAAACATATAACAGAAAAAAATCCCATAAAGTAACGGAGTATATACAAAAGTCGAACCAAGAATCTGATAAATTAGAAAAAAAAATCCTAAAAAGACATAAGATCCATTAAATTTTGCCTTATAAGCATTTAAATTTCTTCTCATTTATCAAGACCTAAAGTTTGATTGATAATAATATCTTCTAAAGAATCAAGGCCAATTTTATTCAAATTTGAAACTAAAATAGAATCTTTAAATTCATTTTTTAACTTAGCTTTTTCACTTTGATTTAATTTATCGCATTTGGTAAAAACTTTTAAAATTTTTTGATCAGGTCGTAAAAATCTTTTCAAATAGTCATTTAAATTTACATCGATCTCTAAATGAGTATGTCTTGAGTCGATTAAATGTATAAATAACTTTATCGAGGTTCTTAATTTTAAAAATTCATCTAAGTTTTGATTCCATATTGCTTTTAAATTTTTAGAAACCTTTGCATAACCAAACCCTGGTAAATCGATAAAATTGATATTAAATTTTTCTTCATTTCTTTTGCAAGTTACTTGGAAAAAATTTATAAGCTGAGTTTTTCCAGGAGTTGCTGAACTTTTGGCTAAATTTTTTTGTTTACACAAAGAATTGATTAAAGAACTTTTTCCGACATTGGAACGCCCCAAAAATGCTACTTCACTAAAATTTGAGCTCAATTTCTCATCAAATTTCACTAAAGAAGTGATAAATTTAGCACTAATTATCATTTGTCTTTAAGATCAAACACAAAACGAGCAGGTTTTTGATCCTTACTCTCCACTCGATAAATATTAGCTTTTCTATCGACTATTATTTTATCACCAAAAAGTTTTTGATTACTTCCAAGCTCATTTATATAAGCATGACCATTAATCTCGTAAGTATCTTTAATAACATTATAAATAAATTTATCTCCACTACCTTTATAAGTTTTACCCTTTAAAACAATCTTAAACGTAGCATTTTGCATTGCTTCATAACGAATAGGTTTGCGATTTTTATCCGTATAAATAATCAATTTTTCAGAATTTAAAATATCATCACCCCTAATTACTTCTACATTTCCACTAAGAATACTTTCACCCTTATTTTCATCTGAGTAAAAATTTAAAGCTTTTACTTCAATTTGAGTTGCCCAAGTTACACTTACACAAGCTAACAATAAAATTATTTGTCTTGCAACCACGCATTTACTCCTTGGATATTTAAAATTTTGTTTTTTGTATCATAGTTTAAAGTATTTCCATTAATAATACTTCCATTGATCAGAGCTTTAAAATTAGTATTTGTGTGTAAAATTTTATCCTTAGGTTGGTATTCTACCTCTTGAGAAATAATTTTGACATTATTAGCACCTATATAAGTAACATTTCCTTCAAACAAAACCTTGTTCATATCTTTATTGAAAAACTCTAAACGATTCGCACTAAGATTAAAATCTAAATTTAAAGTAATAAAATCATTAAATTCATCTCTATCTGCATATCTCACCCAAGAATTTGCCTTATAATATGCCTTAATTGTACTAGCATTACTCTCATAAGCTTTCAAATTTTTAGCCTCAATATTTTTAAAATTTAAAGCATTAGTTTGCAAATTTAAAGAATACGGATCTTGCAAACTTAAAATCGTAAAAGTAATTGTAAAAAGAGCAATTAAAATTCCAAAAATTTTTATAGCCAAAGCCTATTCCATTCTTCTTTTAGATGATTTTTTTCTACTAAAATTTCTATCATCTGTGCTACAGCAGCCTTACCACCTTTTTTGCTAAGCACTATGTCTACATTTAAATCTTTATGACCATCTTTTGGCTTAAAACTAAGTCCTACGCTTTCAAGCAAAGCCTTATCGTTAAAATAATCCCCAATAGCCGCACACTGAGAAAAATCTAAATTAAGTTTTTGTAAAATTTCTTTTGCACAAGCTAACTTATCCTTGATGCCTTGATATAAAATTTCTATTTTTAAATCTTTAGCTCTTTTTTCAACACAAGGACAATTTCTACCTGTAATAATAGCAATTTTTTTACCAAGCTTTAGCCAAGCCTCGATAGCCGCTCCATCTTTTACATCAAATTCTTTAATAAATTCTCCATTAGAAGTATAAATAATCTTCCCATCAGTTAAACAGCCATCTACATCCAAAAAAATCAATTCTGTCATAATTTCTACTCTCTTACAACAAATGCACCTGCAAATGCACCACTTGCAGCAAAATCCCTTGCTTCATCTTCACTTCTAAAGCCTGTTAAGAAAACGCGATTTAATCCATCCACTGAGCTTGTGCGTATAGTAGAGCTATAAGTTCTATAAGTTTTATATCTTGCTGCTATCGTTTGTGCTCCAGCTGGGTTTTTAAAGGCTCCAATTTGAACCATGAAATTTCCACCTTCATAAATTTGTCCATTATTTGCAATCTCTCCACTATTTCCATAGTTTACATTAGAATGTACAATATTATTACCCGAATTACTTGATCCAAACCCTATAACCTCAAGCCTTACTGGAGCTGTTCCTGAAGCAATCATATCAATTTGACTGGCAGCTCCTTTTGATAAATCTATAATACGATTATTCACAAAAGGACCTCTATCATTTACACGAACGGTAACTTGACGATTGTTATTTAGATTGGTTACTTTTAAGATGGTATTCATAGGTAAAGTTTTATGAGCTGCGGTTAAAGCATTTTGATTATAGGTTTCACCATTAGAAGTTTTCTTGCCGTGAAAGCCTGGCCCATACCAACTCGCAATACCATCAGCAGTTTCGCCTACTGCTACAACAGTAGGATAATAAGTTTTGCCGTTGATAGTATAAGGCTTCATCGTTCCTTTAGTCCCTGAAGAACTAGGACTACTTTTAAAATCATTTGAAGGATAATACACTTGAGCATTATCCAAGCTAGAAAAAAAACTAGTGCCTAAACAACCACTAAAAAATAAAGCCCCCAAACTAACGGCTGACAACTTTAGTGTAATTGTTTTTATTCGCATTTTTATTCTCCTTGATTGGTATAATTAATTTTTGATTAATGCTAAGATGATTTTTTGCTATTTTATTGAATTCTCGAATTTCATCAACACTTATATTATAATTTTTTGCTATTTTATATAAAGAGTCACCAGACTTAACAATATAAGTTCTTGTCATAGGTATAGTTGTATCAACCTTCGCAAGTTTTTCTGCTTTAAAATTTTTATCAAAAAATGCTACTTTATTAAGTGGTATATACATATAATACCCTTTACCAGGAGGCGTAAAATTATGTTTAAATTGTGGATTATATTTCTTAAAAGTTGCAAGATCCATATTTAAATTTTTAGCTATTTCTTTTAAAGATGCAGAAGAAGGCGCATCAACTTTTGCGAATTCGTTGCTTAAAGCATAATTCATTAAAGACGCATCTTTATCTAGTAAAAAATCCCTATCATTGGCTAAAAAAGCAAGCGTTAAAATTTTTCTTATAAAATTTCTAGTTTCTAAAGAAAGATATTTCTTATCAGGGTTCAATAAAACACTTAAATCATCACTTCCTGCTTGTTTGATAGCTTGTCTTAGTTTACCATTTCCACAATTATAAGCTAAAAGCGCTAAATACCATTTGCCAAATTCTTCTTTTAACTCTTTTAAATAATTTGTAGCGGCATAAGTTGACTTGACCGGATCACGCCTTTCATCAACATAAGCATCAATTCTTAAACCCAAATTTCTAGCTGTTGGTTGCATAAATTGCCAAACCCCTACAGCCTTGGCATTAGAAACGCTATGAGTTTTCAAGCCTGATTCAACCATAGCTAGATACAAAATCTCATCAGGAACTTCCTGCTGGGCTAAAATTTTTCTTATCATAGGAGTAACTTTTGAAAAATTTTGCATACTATCTATTAAAGTTTGAGCGTGTTTTGATTTTATATCTTGTTGAGTTTGCACAAAAATCAAATCACTAATAAAACTTGGATTAATATCCAAATTTCTTAAAACATTCATTTGTCTTTCATAAAATTCAGGAGTATTAATTTGTGCAAAAAGAAAATTAAAACATATTAAAAAACACAATAAAATTTTTTTCATCAATAACCTTTAAAAAATAATTTTTCAGAATTGTTAAAACAAATTTCTAAAAGCTCTTTTCTTGATAATTTCAATACTTCACACATTTTGTTTGCTACAAATTGAGTTAACAAAGGTTCATTTCTTTTACCGCGATAAGGCTCTGGAGTAAGATATGGAGCATCAGTTTCAAGTAGCAGTCTATCTTTTGGAATTTTAGGTAAAATTTCAACTAATTTCTTAGCATTTTTAAAAGTTAAAACTCCTCCAATACCAAAATAAAATCCTTCTTCAAAAAGAGTTAGCAAATGCTCGCTTGCATTAAAGCAGTGTAAAACTCCTCCTAAAAGATCCTTAGAATACCCATGTAAAACCTCATAAGTATCATGATTTGCTTCTCTTGAGTGGATGATAACAGGTTTTTTAAATTCAATAGCAAGTTCAAGCTGTGCGATAAAAATCTTTTTTTGATTTTCTTTTTCTTTTTGAATTTCTTCAGCAAGATCACTTTTAAAACGAAAATAATCAAGCCCACATTCACCTACAGCTACACACTTTTCATCGCATAAATACTGCCTTAAAATTTTCTCATCATAATTATCAATTTCATAAGGATGCACCCCTGCTGCAAAAAAAATATTTTTATATTTATGAGCAATTGTAGCTGCATAGGGCAAATCTTTTATATCAGCACCAGGTATGATGATTTTCTCTATACCATTTTTAAAAGCACGATTTAAAGTTTCATCTAAATCATCTTTAAATGCTTCACTGTCTAGATGGCAATGCGTATCAACAATCCTTAAACCATCTTGAAAATCAAGATTTAAGAACATACTTCAACTCTATCCTTGCCATTATCTTTTGCTTGAGACAATATTTTACTTGCTTTATCAACCAAAGAATCAATCTTATCTCCACTTTTTCCAAAAACCACGCCTATAGAAGCTGTAAAAAAGATTTCATCTAAATTAACCAAAACACCAGCCTTTTTTATATTTACTCGTATACGAGAAAAGATTTTAATCGCTCTTTCTTGGGATATATTTTTAAGTAAAATACAAATTTTTTCTGCACTATATCTACCTACAAGATCTCTTCCTTTAGTTTCATTAACTATTTCATTAGCGCAGATTTTAATTACTTCATCGCCAACTTCACGGCCGTATTCATCGTTAATCATTTGAAGATTATCTATATCTAAGAAAGCAAAAGCAAATTCCTCGTCTTTTGTCGCTATTTCATTAAAATAATCATCTATTCCATCGATTAAGGCATTATAATTTTTAACCCCAGATACAGGATCTAAAACATTATAAGTGCTTAAAAATTTTTTATCATCCATATAAGATAAACAACGATCTAAGCGGCAATTAAAGCTTTCTTTACTTAAAGGCTTGAACAAATACTCATTAACTCCATTTTTAAAAGAATTCGCTTCAAATGAATCATTATGATCCCCCAAAAGAATCACACCTAATTCATCATCACTAAAACGCTCTCTTACTTGAGTTAAAAGCTCAAAACCACTAATTACTGGCATATTGACATCTGCTATAATAAGCTTAACATCATTATTATCATTTAAATAACTCATTGCTTCTTCACCATGAGCTGCAGCTAAAACATTAAATTGTCTTTGAGTAAGTATTTTTTTAATTTCATTACGTTCAGGTAGCTTGCTCATAGCTAAAATCACTTTAGTTTTTGCATATTGATTAAGTTTTATAATAGAACTAATAATCTCATCAATGCAAGTTTCACTTTCTTTAAAAATATAATCTAATATATCTTTATCCATAAATTTTTCTTTAGTAGCCTTATCACCACTAGCCGTAAGAACAATAGCAGGAATTTTCTTTTCTATAACATAATCCACAACTTCACCATTTGGGGCATCTGGCAAACATAAATCCACAAAAGCTAAAAAATAATTATTGTTCATTAACTCCTTAGCTTCAGCAAAACCAAAAGCAATATCTACCTCATAATCTAAAGTCATTTGAATTTTTTTAGCCAAAAGTTTGCCGAGCATTTTATTATCATCAATAATTAAAATTTTCTTATTCATAGTGCGTAAAATACCTTTATATCTAAAAATTTTTAATATATTTATTTCAAAAGAAAGGAAATTTTATAGTTATATATTTTAACATAGTAAAATAAAAAATCCGCTTAATTCTTAAACAAGGTCTTAGCAAATTCGATTGCTTCATCACTAACAAGCTCTCCACTTACCATCCTAGCAAGCTCTTTAATTCTTTCTTTTTGATCAAGCTTTTTTACCTTACTTTCTTCGCCATTTTTTTCAACTAAAAAATGATTATGTGCCTTAGAGGAAAGTTGGGGTAAATGAGAAATAGCAAAAATTTGATAAAACTTAGAAAGCTCCTCTAAAACCTTAGCTATACTCATAGCCTCTTTTCCACTTAAATTTGCATCGATTTCATCTAAAAATAATATCCCTTTACCTGCATTTAAAATTTTACATTCTGTAGCTATAAAAGCAAGTCTTAAGCGATTTAATTCACCTGAACTTAAATTTTTTAAATGAGCTAAATTAATATCTAGCATTATCTCATCTTTGCCTAAAATTGAAATTTTTCCACTTTCTTTAAGCGTCAAACTTGCATCTTTCATATAAAGTTCTTTAAGATAATTATTTAAACATTTTTCTAATTTTTTAAGGTTTTTCTTTCTTGTTTGAGTTAAAATTTGTGCTTTTTCTTCTAATTTTTGTTTTGATTCTTGAAATTTTTTTTCAAGTTCTTTTTTTTCAAAACTTAAATTTTCATAATGTTCTAGTTCATGTTTTTTTTGTTTTAAAACTTCTAAAGCATTTTCTATGCTTTCATAACGCTTGATGAGATAGGATAAATTTTCAATGCGATCTAAAAGTGTCTCCACATCAAAATCCAAATCTTCCATTTTTTGATTTTCACAAATCACACGCAATTCATTTAAACATTCACTAAAAAAACTCGCATCAACTTCGCTTAAATTTAAAGCTTCAATAACAACTTTTTCAAGCTCAAAAATACGCTCTGCCTTACTCCAAGCTTCTTCTAATTTATCTTTTTTAGAAAGCTTCTTTTTAAGTATTAAAAGCTCTTCATACTCGCCTATTTTAGGATTAATGCTTGAAATTTTTTCAATTTGTACTCTAGCTAATTCTTTTAATTCTTCTACTTTTTTTTCTTCTTCTAAAATTGCATTAAGCTCATTAGAAATTTGACTATAAGCATTAAAATCTTTTTTAAAATCTTCCAAAAAGGAAACAAAATTTGTATTTTCTTGCATTTCCAAGGCATCTAAGAGATTTAAAAATTTTTCATTTCCAAATTCGTTATTTTCCTTTGCGCTTAAATACTTAATAAAAGTTTTACTTAAATTTTGCAAACTTTTTTTCGCTATGCTTTGATTGTTAATAAAATATTTTGTATTTTTTTCTTTTAAAAGCTTAAAAACATTCTCCTCTTCGCTTTCTATGCCAAAACTTTCTAAATCTAATTTATCATCTAGTTCTATTTCAACAATTTTAGCCTCACTTTCACTCAAAGAAAATGCGGATAAAATTCCTTTAAACAAGACCGATTTTCCAGCTCCACTTAACCCTGTAAAAACGGTAAGTCCTTTAGAAATTTCAAGCTCAGCCTTTTTAAAACCAAGATTTTCTTTCATAAAAATTCTATTTATCATCAATTTCCCCAGTGTAATTTTTCTTTTAAAATTTGAAAATAATCTCTATTTTTTGGGTGAATTAAAGCCACATTTTTATCACTTAAACCCACTTTTATACTTTTAAAATTATTCATTTTATAATTTTCTTGCCCATCAATGCAAAGTATGCAATCCTTTGCCATAATCTCTATTTCAAAACCTTTTGGTAAGACAATAGGGCGTTGTGTTAAAGAATGAGAACAAACAGGAGTTAAGATAAAAGCTTGAGCTAAAGTATAAACTATGGGCCCATTTGCACTTAAATTATAAGCTGTTGAACCCGCAGGAGTTGCAACAATAAGCCCATCTCCAAAATATTCATTAAATTTCTTTTCTTTTCTAAAAACTTCTATATGAGCCATAGAAGCTTGATTATTTTTACTAATAACCACATCATTAAAAGCCAATTTTTCTAAATTTTTTCCTTGCTTATCTTCTAAAAAAACACTTAACAAATAAGGCTTTTCTATTCTAAATTCTCCTTGAAAAAAAGCTTGAAAAAAATTTTCAGCTTCATCAACTTTAAAATCTGTTAAAAAACCTAAATGTCCAGCATGAATTCCTAAAACTGCTTTATCGTATTCACAAGCTTTACGGCATAAAGAAATCAAAGTCCCATCTCCACCTAAAGAAATAACAAAATCAGATATTTTAAACAAATCATCCAATCCATACTTTGGCAAATCTAAAATTTCAGAACTTTCTTTAAACAATACAAGTTCAACTTTATATATAGATAAAATCGATTGAAGTTTTAAAATTTCCTTATCTAAACTCACATTGGGTCGTGTAACAAGTCCAATTTTTTTAATATTTTTATGATCTATTTTATTTTGCATAAAAAATTATATCAAATCTTAGCAAAGCAAAAGAATAAAAATACTATAATTTTGCTCATTATCTTAAAAAATCTTTTTCAAGGAATAAATTTGCGAAGTCATTATAATACAGACTTGGGAATTTCCCATGTTGGTCAAAGCGTTAAACTTTGCGGTTGGGTAAATAGCTACCGCGATCATGGTGGAGTTATTTTTATAGATTTAAGAGATAGAAGTGGTATTATCCAACTTGTTTGCGATCCAAATGATAGTAAAGAAGCTCATGAAATCGCTTCCAATGCAAGAAATGAATTTGTACTTATTGCAGAAGGTACTATTCGTCCACGTGGTGAAGGACTTGTAAATCCTAAATTAAAAACAGGAGAAATCGAAGTAGTTGTTTCTAAACTTACCATAGAAAATGAAAGTGCCGTGCCTCCTTTTGCTATCGCTGATGAAAGTGTAAATGAAGAATTACGTTTAAAATATCGCTTTTTAGATTTAAGAAATCCTAAACTTTATGAAAATTTTGCCCTGCGTTCTAAAGCTTGTATAGCAGCTAGAAATTCTTTGGCAAATATGGGATTTTTAGAAGTTGAAACCCCTATTCTTACCAAAGCTACTCCTGAAGGCGCAAGAGATTATCTCGTACCTTCTCGTGTGCATCAGGGTGAATTTTACGCTCTTCCACAAAGCCCTCAGCTTTTCAAACAACTTTTAATGTGTAGCGGTTTTGATCGTTATTTTCAAATCGCAAAATGTTTTAGAGACGAAGATTTAAGAGCTGATCGCCAACCTGAATTCACACAAATTGATGTTGAAATGAGTTTTTGTGAACAAAAAGATGTGATCAATGTAGCCGAAACTTTTTTAAAAGATATTTTCAAAGCTTGCGGCAAAGAAATTCAAACCCCTTTTAGACAAATGCAATACAAAGACGCTATGGAGAATTATGGCTCTGATAAGCCAGATTTAAGATTTGATCTTAAATTTATTGATGTGATTGATATTTTTGCTAAGTCAAATAATGAAATTTTTGCAAATATTGCCAAAGATACAAAGAAAAATCGCATCAAAGCCATACGTGTTCCAAAAGGCGATACTATTTTTTCAAAAAGACAAATGCAAAGATTTGAAGAATTTGTGCGTAAATTTGGCGCCCAAGGCTTAGCTTTTATACAAGTTAAAGAAGATGGGCTTAAAGGTCCACTTTGCAAATTCTTTAGCGAAGAAGATTTAAATGAGCTAAGCAAACGCTGTGAGCTTGAAGTAGGAGATGTGGTATTTTTCGGTGCAGGAGCTAAAAAAACCGTGCTTGATTATATGGGAAGATTTAGAATTTTCTTAGCCAACGAGTTAAATCTTATAGATCCAAATGCCTTAGAATTCTTATGGGTTGTTGATTTTCCTATGTTTGAGCAAAATGATGACGGAAGTTATTCTGCGATGCACCATCCTTTTACTATGCCAAAAAATATCAATGAAGCTGATTTAGAAGAAATTTCATCTATTGCTTATGATGTAGTACTAAACGGCGTTGAGCTAGGTGGAGGTAGTATAAGAATCCATAAAAACGATATTCAGCAAAAAGTATTTAAACTTTTAAATATAGATGAAGAACAACAAAAAGAAAAATTTGGTTTCTTGCTTGATGCTTTAAGTTTTGGTGCTCCACCACATGGAGGTATTGCTATAGGACTTGATAGACTCATCATGCTAGTTACAGGAGCAAACAGCATAAGAGAGGTTATAGCCTTTCCAAAAACCCAAAGAGCGCAATGCTTAATGACAGATGCACCATCACCTGCTAACAATGAAGCAATGAGAGAATTAGGAATCAAATTAAGGGAGAATATAAAATGAAAGAATTGTTTTTAATCATAGGTGCACCAGGTAGTGGAAAAACTACCGATGCTAGTTTAATCGCACAAGCAGATGCGACAAATATCACACACTATTCAACAGGCGATCTTTTAAGAGCTGAAGTAGCAAGCGGGAGTGAACTTGGAAAAACTATAGATAGTTTTATATCCAAAGGCAATCTTGTTCCTTTAGATGTTGTTGTAAATACTATAGTTTGCGCACTAAAAGCTGCTCCAACTAAAACTATCATCATCGATGGCTATCCAAGAAGCGTAGAACAAATGATGGAATTTGACAAGGTTTTAAGTGAGCAAAATGAAATTTGTCTTAAAGGTGTCATAGAAGTAAGAGTAAGCGAAGAAGTTGCCAAAGAAAGAGTTTTAGGCAGAAATCGTGGTGCAGATGATAATGAAGAAGTATTTTACAATAGAATGAAAGTTTATACAGAACCTTTAAATGAAATTTTAGATTTTTATCAAAAGAAAAAACTTCATTTTATTATCGATGGGGAACGCACTATCGAACCTATCGTTGCAGACATGAAAGAACTGATTAAAAAAATTCAAAGTATATAAGGAGAAAAAATGGATTTAAGCAAAATCAAAATCGGAGATATTCCAAATAAAATCAATGCCGTAATCGAAATTCCATACGGCTCAAACATAAAATATGAAATCGATAAAGATAGTGGTGCTATCATGGTAGATCGCGTTATGGCTAGTGCGATGTTTTACCCAGCAAACTATGGTTTTATTGCCAATACTTTGGCTGATGATGGTGATCCTGTGGATATTTTAGTGCTTAATGAATATCCTATCCAAGCTGGAGCCGTGATTCCTTGCCGCTTAATCGGTGTTTTAATCATGGAAGATGAAAGCGGAATGGATGAAAAACTTCTTGCGGTTCCAAATTCAAAAATAGATGCAAGATATGATAATATAAAAACTTACACAGATTTACCACAAGCAACTTTAAATAAAATCAAAAATTTCTTTGAAACTTATAAAATTTTAGAGCCAAACAAATGGGTTAAAGTACAAGATTTTAAAGATGAAAAAGCTGCAATTGAAATTTTAGAAAAAGCAATCAAAAACTACAAATAATCCCAGCCCTTCAAAGGGCTAAACTCAAGGAAAACTCATAATGAAAAATATCGTTTTAGGTGGTGGTTGTTTTTGGTGTGTTGAAGCTGTATTTGAACGCCTAAAAGGTGTAATTGATACTGAAGTTGGATATAGCGGAGGAAATCCAAATCCTAGCTATGAAAGCGTGTGTAATGGTGATGGTAACATAGAAGTTGTCAAAATAAATTACGATGAAAAACAAATCTCTCTTCTTGAAATCTTAACGCTCTTTTTTAAAATTCATGATCCAACAAGTATAGATAAACAAGGTGGAGATATTGGTATGCAATATCGCTCAATAATCTTTTACGAAAATGAAGAAGATAAAATTTTAGCTCAAAATTTCATCAAAGAACAGCAAAAAATATTTAGCAAAAAAATAGTTACTAAAATTTCAAGATTGCAAACTTACTACAAAGCTGAAAACTATCATCAACATTATTTTATAAATAATCCCGATCAAGGATATTGTCAAGCTGTAATAGCTCCAAAACTGCAAAAAATACAATCAGACTAATTTCATCTTTTTAAGGTTAAAAAAATTTCAACTTTATTCACAGCCTTTTCACGCTGTGATTTTCTTTTCAAAGTACTTAAAAATAGAACTTTAAGCTTTAAAATAAAGAAAAAATTATTTATTGTTTTTTAAGTTTTTTTATGAATTTGTATTTAAATGTGAATAATTTTATTAATTAACATAATTTCCTAAGTTTAGCTATAAAAAATCCATCATAGTCCAAGCTTGGTAAAATCCGTCTGCATTTTGAAATTTCAGCAAATTCTTCACTTTGCCCTGCTTTAGCCTCAACATTTTCCAAATCAATATCTAAAAGCTCTAATTTAAACTCGCTTTTTAAAGCATTCTCTATCACTTCTTCATTTTCTTCCTTGGTAAAGGTACAAGTACTATATACAAGCTCTCCACCTATTTTTAATGCCTTTAAAGCAGAATGTAGAAGTTTTTTTTGAGTTTTTGCAATATTTTTGATTTCTTTATAACTTTTTTCCAAATCAAAACCTATTTTAGCAAAAGTTGAACAAGGTGCATCAAGTAAAATTTTATCAAATTTTAAAGGACATAAATTGCCTATATTTTTACCATCTTTCATAAAAACTTTAGCATTCACGCCGTAATTTTTAAGATTTTTTTGCAAAATAAAAAATCTATCCCTACTCATCTCATTGCAAGCTAAATAACCTGTATTTTGCATAAAATTTGCAAAATTGATACTTTTACCACCCGGAGCTGCACACATATCAAGAACACTTTGCCCTGCTTTAACTTCTAAATTTAAAGCACACAAATAAGAAGAATAATTTTGTATATAAAAGTACGCTTCATTAAAAACTTTCATAGAACTTAAGATGGCTTTATCTTTGGCGTCAAACAAATAACAATAAGCATTGATCTTTTTAAATTTTAAATTTTGTTTTAAAAATTCTTTTTCTAATTCTTCAGTGCTAATTTTTAAAGTATTTGCAAATACGCAAACATTTTTTTCTTGAGTAAAAGAAGATAAAATATTTTGCATTTCATCTTTGGTATAAAGTTTTTCTATTCTAGAGAGCAAAATAATCCTTTATCATGATAAAAGCAGCCAAAGAGTCTAATTTACCATCTTTTTTGTGTGTATTTGCTATGCCGTATCCTAAAGCTTCTTTACTTGTTCCGCTTTCATCTACAAAGCAAATTTCTTTATCAAATTCAAGCAAAGAAACAAAATGCTTAATGCGTCTTGTCATTTCTTCTTCACTTGACCCACCCTTAGGAATACCTACAATGAGTAAAGAAATTTCATGTATTTTAAGTAAATTTTTGATTTCATTAGCGGCTTGATTGCGATTTTTTCTTAAAACTGCATCTAAAGGCAAAGCGATCTTTTTATCTAGGCAAAGCGCTACACCTATGCGTTTTAAACCTACATCTAAAGCCAAAGCTCTCATACTAAAACCCTTATAAAAAGCCCTTCTATGGAAATTTTTCCCTCAAGTTCGTATTCATAAACTTTTTGTCCATAAATTTTTAAAGCCTCATCAACACTCACACCTTTTTTACAAAACTCTAAAAATTCATCTTGATTTGTATCTATACTTGCAAACTCACTTACAAATTCTTTAAAATCACAGATTAACTTTGCTTTATTTTCCTTTAAAAGCAAATTAGTTGCTGTGCTTTCTCCTAGTCTTTGCGGTAAAACATATAAAGGTTTATTGAGTTCTAAAGCAAGTTTTGCACTCTGCATAGAACCACTTTTTATATCTGCTTGTGCAACCACAACAGCCTTACTTAAAGCAATAACCAAACGATTTCTTAGTAAAAAATCATAATTTTTTGGCAAATAATCATCTTCGTATTCACTTAAAGCTAAAGCATTTTCATAAATTTGTTTAATGATTTTTTCATTAGTTCTTGGGTAAATTTGTTCCAAACCATTGGCAAAAATACCTATAGTATTTGGCATAGCCGCCATACTTGCGGTGATATCCACACCCAAAGCACCGCCACTTACCACGCAAAGATGAGCATTTTTAAGCATACTCGCTAAGGAAAAAACACAATTTTTCGTATAAACACTCATACGCCTTGAACCTATAATAGCGATTTTATCTTGTTTTAATAAAGATAAATTTCCTTTATAGTGTAATTTTTTAGGAGGCTTTTTTAAATCTTGAAAAAGCTCTAAAAATTCATCAGGCAAAATTTCACTTGCCATAAATTTCACTCAAATACACAAGATCAACGCCTTTTAACAAATCCTTACTTTGCTCTAAGGCTTTAAAAGTATTTTTCCTAGGATGTCCTATGGCTATAACAAAACCTTTTTTTTGTGCAAGTTTTACTGCACTTTCAAGTTGTTTTTTAACATAATTAACATCATCTTCATTATCCAAAAACACATCTCTTTGTATATAAGGCATACTGAGTTCTTTAGCGATTTTATTTGCCTTAGAATTTCCTATAGTTTTAGAATCTACAAAAAATATATTTTGATT
Organism: Campylobacter sp. BCW_6464; assembly: GCF_001762775.1. NCBI lineage: Bacteria > Pseudomonadati > Campylobacterota > Epsilonproteobacteria > Campylobacterales > Campylobacteraceae > Campylobacter > Campylobacter sp. BCW_6464. The sequence continues at coordinate 84,555 of NZ_MJXM01000027.1, forward strand.
TTTTAAAGCCTCGTAAAGCTTTATCATAGCTTCTTCATTGCTTGTAAATAAACTTCCTGTGTGATTATTGATATATCTTAAATCCTTAAAATCTTTTTTAATTTGCTTAATTTTTTTAAAAATTCTTTCTTTGCTATCATTTGGATTTAAAGTATCAAGCTCGGGTTTATTGTAATTAATCGCTGCTAAAGGTAAATGCACCATATAAAAATCAAATTTTAAAGCAAGTTTTGGCGTTTCGCTATGGTTTTTATCTGGCGGAAAAAAAGAAGGATTTAACTTTAAATTTAAAGCTTTTAAACCTCTAACCTGACTTGCATTTGCCATATCATCGATAATAATGGCAAGTTTTGGTTTTTTAGAAATTTTATTTAAATGAATATCTTCATCAAAAGTTAAATTTTGATCTTGGGTTAAATTTGTATCTTTTGGAATAAAATTTTGTTCTAAACTCTGATTTTGCTCTAAACTTAAATTCTGCTCCACACTGCTTAAATTTTGCTCATTTAAACTTGTGCTTAAATCATCGATTTCTTGAATTTTTTGCTCTAAAATACTTACAGATTTATTATTATCAAACTCATTCTCTTGAAAAATACCAATTTCATAATGATCTTTATTTGATGAAATTAAATCTTCTTGTTTATCAATAAAATAATCCGGCTTAACAGAAGAAACATCTTGGGAATTTTGATATTTTACTACAATTCCCAAAGCTAAAGCTATACAAAGTAAAAAAAGTATAGCTATGATTAAATAACGCTGAATTTGAACTAATTTTTTCTTTGACAATGTTTAGTTCTTATCTTTATCTACTAATTTTTTAGCACTGATCCAAGGCATCATAGCGCGCAAATTGCGCCCTGTTGTTTCTATTAAAGAATCATTCATATTTTTGCGTTCTGCATGCATTCTAGCAAAACCTGCACGGCGTTCTAAGATAAAATCTTTTGCAAAAACACCATTTTGTATATCTTTTAAAACACCTTTCATCGCTTTTTTAGTCTCTTCAGTAATAATCTTTGGCCCTGTAATGTAATCGCCGTATTCTGCAGTATTTGAGATAGAATAACGCATATCTGCAATACCGCCTTGATAAATCAAATCCACAATGAGTTTCATTTCATGCAAACACTCAAAATAAGCCATTTCAGGTTCATAACCTGCTTCAACCAAAGTCTCAAAACCTGCTTGAATCAAAGCACTAAGTCCACCACAAAGCACGGCTTGTTCACCAAAAAGATCTGTTTCTGTTTCAGCTTTAAAGGTTGTTTCTATAATACCTGTGCGTCCACCCCCAATCGCACTTGCATAACTTAAGGCTAAATTTTTAGCATTTTTACTTTCATCTTGATGGATAGCTATTAAACAAGGAGTTCCGCCACCTAAAGTAAATTCATTTCTTACTGTATGTCCTGGTGCTTTAGGTGCTATCATGATAACATCTATACCTTTTGGAGCAACAATTTGACCATAATGGATATTAAAACCGTGTGCAAAAGCTATAGCCTTGCCTTCGCTTAAATTTGGTTTTATTTCGATATTGAAAATATCTGCTTGAATTTCATCAGGAGCTAAAATCATAATCACATCTGCTGTCTTAGAAGCCTCGCTTACACTCATTACTTCAAAACCAGCATTTTTTGCTTTAACAGCACTTACACTACCTTCACGAAGTCCGATAATTACATTTACACCATTATCTCTTAAATTCATCGCATGAGCGTGTCCTTGAGAGCCAAAGCCTATAATTGCTACTTTTTTTGATTTGATTAAATTTAAATCACAATCTTTATCATAATATACTGTAATAGCCATATTCACTCCTTAAAAATTCAAAAATTAAAGGTATTATTATAGCAATTAAAGTATAAATTTCATATTTTTTTTATAAACTTTATGTAAGAATTTTACAAAAAATCATAAAGTATTAAAAGTGAAAGAATTTTTAAACAGTCTTAGTTATGGCATTAGCTCTCACGAAGTAAGCAATGAATTTAAACAAATTTTAAGAGAGCTTTTAGCCAATCACATCATCAAAGAACACAAAAACAAATACTATCTTAACAATGGTTTTGCCTTTGGAGTACTTGATATTTCGAGTAAAGGCACAGGTTTTTTACAATGCTTTGATGAAAGTTTCAAAAAAGATCTTTTGATAGAAAACAAAAACCTAAAAGGCGCAAACTATAAAGATATAGTCGCAGTAAAACTTCTACCTTTAAAGAAAAAACGCCCCAGTGCAAAGGTGATTTTGGTTCTAAAAAGAGCCAATGAAACCTCTTTAGTGATCACCAAAAGGTATGGCGAAGCCGTGCTTGGAATGAATATCAAAACAGGATTAAGCACCACCTTAAAAGCTTCTCAAAAATCCTTAAAAGCACTACCTTTAGCGACAATTTTAAAAATAGAAAATGAAAATAACAATATCATAGAAGTTTTAGGGCATATCCATGATGAAAGCGTAGATGAAAAAATCTCCCTAGCTCTTTTTAATAAAAATAACGAATTTAGCGACGCTTGTATCAAAGAAGCTCTAGCAAACGGTGATAGTGTTGATGCGAGTATGTATAAAAATCGCATGGATTTAAGAGCCTTGCCTTTTTGCACCATAGATCCTATACATGCAAAAGATTTTGATGATGCGATTTATTTTGACACCCAAAAACGAGAAATTTATGTAGCTATTGCTGATGTTAGCGAATATGTTTATGCTTATAGCGCTATAGATAAAGAAGCAAGAAATCGTGGATTTTCTATTTATTTTCCACATATTGCTATACCTATGTTACCGCATCCTTTAAGTGAAAATATCTGTTCTTTAAAACCTCATTTAGATCGCTTAGCGTATTGTTTTAAAATCACACTCGATCATGAAAATAAAGTCATAAAAGAAGAACTTTTTGAAGGTATTATCAATTCAAAACGCCGTTTTAATTATGATGAAGTTGATAAAATTTTGATACAAAAACCTGATTTAAAAGAGCTTTCATGGCTTTATGAGCTTTTTGAAATCACAAAAAATTTACGCAAAATGCGTCTTAAAAATGCCTTTGAATTTCGCACCGAAGAATTAAGAATGAATTTAGATGAAAATTTAAGTCTAAAAAGTACAGTTTTTGAAAAAGACACGCCTTCACATAATTTGATCGAAGATTGTATGCTTTTAGCCAATAAAGCCGCAGCGAAACTCATAGATATAGGTGTTTTTAGAAATCACTTAAGTGCTGATGTAAGAAAAATCGATAAGCTTTTAAATGAATTACGCGAACTAGGCATCGATGTAAATTTTAAGCCCAATCTTCCTGAGCTCATACGCGACATACAAGCTTTAGCCGATGAGTTAAATTTAAGAGCAGAAGTAGATAAACTCATCATCAAAGCACAAAAAAAAGCGGAATATTCTAGCGTCAATGCGGGACATTTTGGCTTAGGTTTTGATAAATACTCACATTTTACAAGCCCTATAAGAAGGTATTCTGATCTTATTTTGCACAGACTTTTAAAAGCCAAGCAAAAAAACGATGAAAAACTTTTTAATTATCTACTTTTAAACATAGAAAGCACTTGTGAGAATCTTAGCACACTTGAAAGAGAGGCGGATAAGGTTGCTTTTGATTTTATGGATAGAAAATTTGCTAGATGGGCAGCTAAAAATATAGGCAAAAAATTTAAAGCTTTAGTTGTCCAAAATGATGGAGTTTGCATAGCCAAACTAGATGATGAAATCAAAGGAGCGGATATAATCCTTTATGATACGCGTGTAAATTTACTAGAAAGTGTTGAAGTGCAAATCATGGAAGCGGATATAGTTATGGCAAAAATTTATGCTAAAATCACCCAAAGACTTATAAAGGAAGAAAATGTATAGAAAAGAGCTTCAAATCTTACTTTCTAAAGATTCAATACCTAATTTTTTCTTTCTTTATGGAGCAGATAATTTTCAAAGCGAACTTTATGCTGAATTTATAAAAGAAAAATATAAGCCCGATGAAACTTTGAAACTTTTTTTTGAAGAATATAACTTCACTCGTGCGAGTGATTTTTTAAGCGCAGGATCGCTTTTTAGTGAAAAAAAATTACTCGAAATTAAAACTTCTAAAAAAATTCCAACAAAAGATCTTAAAGTTTTAGTAGATCTTTGTAAAAACAATACGGACAATTTCTTTCTTTTAGAGCTTTATGATGAAAGTTCTAAACAAAGCGATATAGAAAAAATTTTTTCTCCTCATTTTGTAAGATTTTTTAAAGCTAACGGAGCTAAAGAAGGCGTGGAGCTTTTAAGCATAAAAGCAAAACAACTAGGGGTTGAAATCACTCAAAATGCTTTATTTACTCTTTTTACAAGTTTTGATGAAAACTTGTATCTTGCTGCGAGTGAGCTTAATAAATTTAGTGGTTTAAGAGTAGATGAAAAAACCATAGAACAATACTGCTATAGTTTAAATACAGGAAGTTTTGAAAGCTTTTTTGAGAAAATTTTAAAAAAACAAGACTTTAAAAGCGAACTTGAAAAAATTTTAGATAATTTTAATGAAATTGCTTTAATCAACTCTTTATATAATTCTTTTTATCGTTTATTTAAAATCGCACTTTATGCTAAAATCAATGGCAAAATTGATTTTAAAGAGCTTTTAGGCTACACTCCACCCCCTCAAGTGGGACAAAATTTAAGCTCTCAAGCCTTTAGTTTAAAAATCGAACAATATAAAGAAATTTTCACTCTTTTGCTTAAAAGCGAATACGAGCTTAAAACCAATTCTAAACTCGTAAAAAAAGAATTTTTGATTTCAAATTTGCTTAAACTTGCAAGGATTTTAAAAAGTTAATTTTTAATCTTCAATCCTCTTCACTTCTTTTTAATCGTATTAAAATGATTTAAAATGATTGTATTGTTATAATCTTTGTTGAGTTTTTAAAATACTTTAAAAGAATGATTGCAATCTAAAAAGAGTTTAACAACCTTAACAACATCCATCCTAATAATTTTAAAATTATCAGGATGAAATTTTTAACAAGTAGGAGAGTAAACTAATTAAACTAAGTATGATCTTTTATAAGA